>VFKT01000366.1 GCA_009885395.1 Deltaproteobacteria bacterium
AGCCGACGATGCGGCAGCCGCGTTGACCGCCGTCGGTCCGGAAGATCAGGCGCGGTTCTGGCGGGCACGGGCACGGGCCCTGGAAGCCGACTTGGCCAATGCCCGGACCCAACTTCTCCAGCTTGCCCGCTGTCTGCCGCTTGCCATGGCCGAGCGACTCGATTCGAACGAGACCGCCCTCGCCGATCTGCTCGCCGTCGATGATCTACTCGACGGCTGGGTCGAGACCACGACGCTTTGGCCGTCAAGCGTGAGCGCGGAGATGGCCCGGCTGTGGAGTCGCTTGCGTCGCAATCATGATTGAACCACGCCGACCGGTCACGATCATCGTGCTTTGCTGGAACCGCTGGGCGTTGACGGCGCGTTGCCTCCAAACGCTGCGCGCGAATACGGATCTCTCCGACGTTGAAGTGATCGCGGTCGATAATGGCAGCAGCGACGCGACGCCCGCGGAATTGGCCGCGCTCTCGTGGGTGCGTGTGATCCGGAACGAGCGCAACCTTGGTTTTGTACGCGGCAACAATGTCGGTATTCGAGCCGCCGACCCGGCCAGCGATGTCCTTCTACTCAACAACGATATCGAAATCCCCGAACCGGGCTGGCTCGACAGGCTGCGCCGCAGCGCACACGCTTCCGCCGACGTCGGGGTGGTGGGTTGTCGACTGGTCTTGCCCGACGGACGCTTGCTGCACGCCGGCACCGTGATCCTTCCCGAAACCTGCTGGGGACAGCAGATCGGCGCCCTTGAGCCGGATGTTGGACAGTACGCTGTCGACCGCGATGTGCAGGGGGTGGTGTTCGCCTGTGCCTATCTTCGCCGGGAGGCGATCACAAAGGTCGGGCTGCTCTCCGAGGACTACGAGTCCTATTTCGAAGATACGGATTATTGTCTGCGTGTCCGGCAGGCCGGGCTGCGGGTCGTCTACTGCGGCGGGACGACGCTTGTGCATGCGCAGCATGGCTCGACGCAGGCCGAAGGGGAGGGCGAGCCTCGGATTGCCGGCACGCCGCTCTCGCTGGGCGACGCGCAGCATGGCTCGACGCAAGCCGAAGCGGAGGGAGGCGCTCCTCCCGTCGAGGGTGCCGACACCAGCGGTCGGAGTGTTGAGGCTGCCGGGACTCGCCAGAGGGAAAAGGGTGGCCCGTCGGCATTCTCCGCGCTCAATAACCCCGGCGCCGAGGATTCGGCGACCCAGACCTCGCAGACCTTCGAGCAGATCTTTGGCCGCAGTCGGCGGACCTTCCGCAAGCATTGGGCGAAGGAGCTCGAGCAGGCCTACCAGCACCGCCTGGCCTGGCAGTCGATCCTGAATTTTCCGACCGGCTACGCGATGAGCAGCCGGGCACTGCTGCGCGAGCTGGATCAGCAGGGCGTCCGCATGGGGTACCGCTACGTCTACGGGCCGAGGACGCCCTTTCCTGTGGCCGAGTCGCCCGATACCGGCGACTATGTGCTCAATGTGATCGCCGGCCGTGGCATCGGCCTGCGCCCCCGCGTTTCGGTGGTGTACGGACAGGGCGACGTTTTCCGCCGCAGTCGGGGGCGTTACAAAATCGGCTACACCATGCTCGAAGTCGATGGTTTTCCGGAGAGCTGGGTCGCCCAGGCCAACGCACTCGACGAGGTCTGGGTGCCGACCCGTTTCAATGTGGAGGGTTTCGAGGGCAGCGGGCTGCGTCGTCCGGTCAAGATTATGCCGCTCGGCGTCGACACCGACCATTTTCACCCGGGTATCCGCGCCCATCGCCACCCCGATGGCGATTTTGTTTTTCTGGCGAATTTCGAATGGGGCGAGCGCAAGGCGCCCGAGATGCTGCTCGAGGTCTTCAACCGGACCTTTCGCCGCGATGAGCCAGTGGTGCTGGTCTGCAAGACGATCAACCGCGACGGTGCGGTCAACGTAGAACAGCGCATCCGGGCGCTGCGGCTACGCGCTGCCGGTGGCCGGATCGGGTTCATCCATAATCGCGAATTCGCCTACTGCGAAATCGGCGCGCTCTACCGCTCGGCCGATTGCTTCGTCTCGGCCGGTCGCGGTGAGGGTTGGGATATGCCGCTCCTGGAGGCGATGGCGTGCGGCTTGCCGACGATCGCCACCGATTGGGGGGCGCACCGTGATTTTGCCCACGACGATATCGGCTACCCGCTGGCCATTCGCGGCACCGTCCCGGCCACGAATGTGCGCTGCCCCTATTACGAGGGGTTTTCGTGGGCCGACCCCGATGCAGAACATCTCGCGGTGCTCCTGCGGCGGGTCTTCGAGCAGCGCGACGAGGCTGCCGAGAAGGGCCGGCGCGCTGCGGTCGAGGTGGCGGCACGCTGGTCGTGGCGAGCGGCAGCGGAGCGGATCCGCGAGCGGCTTGTCGAGATCGGCGCCTGACGAAGGCTTGGCAACGGCCGGCCTGATCGGTGGAGCTGCGCTCGTAGACCGACCCTTTCGGAGGCATCCGTCGGTCAGTCAAGTCGAGAGGACTTCCGCCCTCAGAAATAAACGTGAAACACGTAATCCGCCGAGCCCTGCACCACCTGCGCGACCCCCATCTTTCGCCCCACCGCCATCGCGCTACCCCCGATCGGCGGCGGGTTGGTCGTGCCGAGGTGGCTCATCCATTGCGTAAATTGCGCGGGTGAGGGCTGATCGTCAAGCAGCGCTGCATGCTGCACCACGATCGAAGCCAACCCGTTCCAGCGGTTGCGCGTCTCGTCGGCGTTGCCAATTTCGACCGCTATTTTCGACGCGCTACCAAGCCCGGCGAAAGCCACGGCGGTGGCATTATCCGGCGTGCGGCCGAGCAGTTTCTCGAAAAGGAGGTTGACCAACTGCAGCAGGTTCATCGTGGTGCCGCTCTGCCCGAAGCGTGCGGCGAAATCCGCCGAGCCGAGCACCGCGGTCGCGAGAGATTGAAGCTTTGAGGTCGAACAAGCCGCCGTCGTACAGGCCGGGAACTGCGCGAGCCTGCTTTCGGCGGTGGCAATCTCGGCCTGAGTCGGGTTGCGCCCAAGCAGCGCCAGCGTGAGCCGGGCCGTGAACGCCAGCGCTTGCGGGCGTCCGAGTGTTTCCGTCAAATCGACGACGAGACGGGACCGCGGCGTGCCGCCATCTTCGAGGCCGGCGAGGGCGTTGAGCAACTCGGTGTCGGTTGGGAGGCGGCCGAGTAGATCCAGATAAAGTTGCGCGACAAAGAGTTCGTCGTCGGCGTAGGGCGCGTCGATGCGTGGGCCGTAGCGGACCTCCGAGAGAAACTGACCCAGCGCCGGGCCGTTGTTGGTCCGGTCGAAATGCGGCCAGGGAGTCAGGCCAAACATATGGACACCAGCAGCATAGGTCCGGTGGAATTGCTGCTTTATGCGATCGATGTCGGGATCGGGTGCGACATCGATATGCCACGAGGGGGCATACTCGGGAAGTCCCCAGTTGGGCAGTGCCAGCAGCTCGACCCGGTCGAGCAGATGTTCGCTGGTCCGGTTGTAGCCACCTTGTGGGCCAAACGTGCCCAACTCGAAGCGGTCGAGGCAGGTCAAACCAGGACTGCCTGTGGATGGGTCCATCAGCGCCGTCCACATCGAGCTGGCCGAGGTCTGAAGCCTGGGATCGGGATTACCCGTGCCGGGGAAGCGCCCGAAGAGGAAATCGCCGGGAATCTGGTGGCTGTACCAGCGGTCCGGGGAAAGCGTCGTGCCCGTCGTGCCGGAGGTGGAGGTGGTCATCCAGCGCGCCACGTCGGCGCCGTAATTGGCGATCAGCTCGCGACGGAAGCGTGACCAGAGCTGCCAAAGTCGGGGTGAGATATCGCGCTGCGAGCGCGGCGCATCGAAGCCGCCGGCGATGTGATTCGGCCCGCTCTCCGGTGTCGGGTCGAAGGGCGCGCCGCTCCAGGTGGCATAGGGAATCGCTTTTGGGTCGCCGTCGATCGGATCGCTCAGGCTCCAATTGAAGGCTTCGAGATTCCAGCTGCTGAAGCTCGAACCCATCGCAGTATTGAAGGCCGCGAGGTTTTGTGGCGTCAGGGCGTTGTTGCCCTGCACGAAAGAATCGTGGCGGCCCTTCCGCCAGGCGTCCAGCGCGTAGGGGCCGCTTGAAGCATAGAGCCCGGTACGAAGCAGCCAGTCGCGAAACTCAAGGATCGCAAACGGACTGTAGTCGGTGATCGCCTGGTCTCGACTGCGCACTGCTGGATCGAGGCGATCCATATTCAATTCGGCCTCGGCGTCGCCGCTCGCACTGATCAGGGTATTCGGTTTGGCTTGTCGTAGATCAAGAAATAGTTTTGCGAAGGCCCGGGTCTTGGCTTCGAGGTGACGGCGGGCCTTGCGGGCGTAGCGCGAAGGCGTGACCCAGGCGCGGTTCGCCTGGGTGGCGGCAGATGTTCCGGGGACGTCGATCAAGCCGTCCTGAAACCATTGTGCGTTGCGCCGGTCCTCGCGTTTCGCTGTTTCATAGATATGCATCGCCCGGCTCATGCCGAGCATCGCCGACATATGGTAGGTCAGGCCGCGCGAGTTCAGCCGGACCAGCAAGGTGGTGAGGGCGGCGCGCGAGGGCACCGTCAGCTCGGGTGCTGCCAGATCCGCGGTCCAGGGTAGATCGACCGTGTAATACTCGACGAAACCTAGCTTGGCGTAGGGTCCACCCTTGGCGAGGGCGAGCAGGCGGTCGGCTGCGGTATTGAACTCGGCCTGCGTCGCCATGGGCGAGGGCTGGTAGACGAAGGCGTAGAGCGTGTTCTCGTAGCTGGGCGCGGGCAGGCTCGGCGCCGCCGATGCCAGCTCGACCGTGGCGCCGCCAAGCGCCATCGAGAGGGCGCAGAGCGCGGGCAAAATTCCAGCAAGCTTGCTCAACGATCCTCTCCGTTTCGTGCCATCGGCCGTACCGGGTCTGTTCCTTGAGCCCCCGCCACCGGTTTTGCCGACTCGTTTGTCAAGCGTGGCCTAGATCGGCGCATTCCGCAACCCCTGGCGGCGTCAGCAGCCGGTCGTGACCGACGATTTCCAGCCAGGAGGTGCGCCGAAGGTAGGCCGGGGCCGCTGCTCAAG
>VFKT01000201.1 GCA_009885395.1 Deltaproteobacteria bacterium
ATCAGCCTCGCTCGCAAATCGACAGGTAACCGCTCGCCGCGGCTCCGCCGACCGAGCGCAGCTACCTCCCGCCGCAGATCTCCTGGCTCCATCCCCATCGCGATCCCTCCTTCAAGAGAAAACACGATTCTGGCAGCTCAGGCTGGCCTCAATCCACACGGGGTCCGGCGAGCCATTACGATTGATTGGGCCCGCCACAAACCCTGAAGCCTTGTGCCCACGCGCCGCTCGCAGAGCGCGGCCGACGATTGTGTGCCAATCGGGCAGCCGCCCGTCCACGGCGGGTGGTCGTGATCGCTGTCCGGTTTTCTCCACAAGGCGGATCAGATCAAGAGATGACCATTCTCAGGGAAACTGGTTCTGACTGGTCGGGCGGCCATGTCGAGGGATGTCGAGCCCGGAGGGGCGGTTCTCAGATGCCGCCCTCGTTATGAGAAGGTGGGCGGCGCGGGCACAAAAAGCCGTCGCTGCTGCTGCCAGCCGCCCAGGTCGAGCACTGAAACTCCAGCATCCAGGGCGCGTGTCCTGAAGTTTGCCGCGCGGTGCCGTGGGAAGCCGCAGGCGTAGAGATAGCCCCCTCGGCGGATGCGGGCGGTCCTGAGTTGGAGCACGGCCTCGGCGACAAACCGCTGCGGCCCACGGAACTCGATGAAGCGCCCCACCGGCTGGAAGACCAGACAGCGGGGGCCGGCGCGGCGGATCGCTTCCCAGTAGCGACGGCGAAAATCTTGTGCGGCATCGATCCTTGCGAGCGGAAAGCGCTCAACGACGGCGAAGGCTTGGCGCTCGAAGAGAACCTCCAGCCACGGTCGCGCCGCAAAGAGCCGCTCAAAGCTGCCCCACGCGGCGCCGTGGCGCAGGTGGCCCGAGTAGGAGGCAAGCGATGCGTGCAGCGCCTTTGACGCGGTAGCGGGGCTCGCCGCCCGGCGCTGGATCGCCTGCGGGGGAGCCGGCGTCTCGAGATCGATCCGCAACACCCGGCCCCCTTCGATGGGCCGCACCGCGATGCGCTCGAACTCCCGCAGCCGGGCCTCCAGCGCCGCGAGGGTCCGCCGACGCGGCAAGCGGTGGCTCCACCAGGTTTGCCAGCCGACGAAATCGACACCCGACGAGACCAGCCGGGGCCGCGCCTTGTCGGCGCGAAGTTCAAGCCCAAGCTCGGCACGCAAGAAGCGCTCGATCGATTTATGCCAGTCTTCGAGCTGGGCCGGATCCTCCGAGAGGAGCACCAGGTCGTCGACATAGCGCAGATAGAATCCTACCCGCAGTTCGCGCTTGACGAATTGGTCGAGTTCATTCAGGTAGACGTTGGCCCAGAATTGGCTGGTCAGGTTGCCGATCGGGAGACCGCGCTGATTTTCTTTGCCAAACAGGCTCTTCGGTGCCGGCACGGGGTAGGCCTCGGAGTCCGGGCCGGGGCGCGCCCGGCTGCGCTTTCCCCGCGGGCCATGCGGCTTGAAACGGTAATCTTCAGTGGGATCGTGGAACAGGAGCGTCCGGCTGAGCCAGCGCAGTTCGGGGTCGCGAACCGTGCGTTCGAGGATGGTGGCGAGTCGTGCCTTGTCGATCGAGGTGAAGAAGCTCGCCACGTCGAGCTTGAGTGCGTAGGTGCGCCGTTTGCCGTTGGCGGTGCTGCGCCGGAGAAAATCCATCAGGCGGTCGCTCGCGGCGAGCGTACCCTTGCCCCTGCGGCAGGCGAACGAATCCTGAATGAACTGGCGCTCGAA
>VFKT01000107.1 GCA_009885395.1 Deltaproteobacteria bacterium
CGTCGCGGCCATCGGGATGTGGCTCGCCTGCGAACCGGCGTTGCCACGCTCGGGCCTGGGCAAAGCAATCTCTTACGCCACCGCCCACTGGGACGGGCTGGTGCGCTTCCTGGACGATGCCCGCATCCCGCTTGATACAAACCTTATCGAGCGTGGCATGCGGCCCGTCGCCGTCGGTCGGAAAAACCACTACGGCTCGAAATCCGAGCGTGGCACCCGCGTCGCAGCCCTTTTCTACACGCTGATCGAGTCGGCCAAACACCTCGGCGTCGAACCCGCCGCCTACCTCGCCACGGCCACCCGGCGAGCCATCGAGAATCCCGGCACCGTCACGCTGCCACGCGATCTCTCGTCCGACTGATTCTCGCCTCGCTAGCACCGCCCGTGAGCCTGCCGGAGATCACACGCCCCCGCGAGACGGGGCTCGGCAAGCCATTACAGTTGAACTAGGAGTGGGACGGATGCCTTTCACCGCTAGGTTACAGCCCCATCTCCCTTAACCCTTCCTGCCACGGCACTACGTCGATGCCGTCGATCCGCCGTCGCGTTTCACCAAGGTACAGCACCATTGCTGCGTGCCGCTTGCCGTACCACTCGGCGAAGGCGCGCAATCCGCGCAGGTCGCCGGATCCCACGTTGCGCGACGCTTTTACCTCGAGAGCCCACAGGTCGCGGCCGCGCTCCACGATGAAATCCACTTCCGAACCGTGTTCGGTGCGGTAGCTCGAGATTCGACGCTCTTCGTCGATCGCGGCGCAGCCGGCCACTAGTTGCGAGAATACGAGGTGTTCGAACATTGCGCCGATGCGATCGGCCGGTGCGTCGAAGCTACCGAGAAGACCGTTGCGGACGCCGCCGTCGAAGAAGTAGTACTTCGGATGCTGGACCAGCCGGCGCGCGCTCTTTTTCGTGAAGGGATCGACCCTGTGCACGATGAGGGTGTCCTCGAGGATCTCCGTGTAGCGCGCAACCGACTGTCGCGTCACCTGCGCGGCGGCAGCGAGTTTGGACAGGTCGAAGTGGTGCCCCGCCCATTCGCCGGTGACGTGCAGGAAGCGCGCGAATCCTTCGAGATTGCGCGTCAGACTTTCGGCCTGCACTTCCTCCCTCAGGTAGGTGGCCGCGTACGAACGCAACGTCTTGCGACGATCCGAGCTGTCGGGATCGCTCCACACTCCGGGCAGGGTGCCGGTGGCCAGCGCTTGCTTGGTGTCGAGCGCGTAGCCGCACTCTGCCGACGTGAGCGGACCCAGGTGGTAGGTGTGAATACGACCCGGAAGCAGATTGGCGTTGCCGCGGCGCAGCTTGCGCGCGCTCGAGCCCGTCAGCAGAAAGCGCAGCCGGTTGCCTGGACGGTCGAGGAGAGCCTGCGCGGTGTTGAGCACGCTCGGCAAGCGCTGCACTTCGTCGAGGAGAACAGTGGACCGCGGTTTGCGGGGCGGCAGCGCCGCAAGCCTTTCTTCGAGTTCCGCCGGATTGCGGGCGAACTCGAGGTAGGTGGGTTCGTGCGCGAGGTTGATCGACAGGTCCGGGGAGAGGGCCGCCATCAACGTGGACTTGCCGGTCTGGCGGGGGCCGAGCAGAAGCACACTGCGGGTCGAGCGGGAAAGGAGGGGCTGGAGGAAGCGTGGGACCATGCGGGCAGATTAGCGCGTAATCTGACCGCGTGCCAGCGGGGCCGGTTCGGGGGCATCCGTGGCGCTCACCTCCGAACCGGACACCTCTACAGTCGTCTCCAGGTAGACTTTCATCTTCACGCCCGGATCGTAGGCGGCACGTCCCTCCTGGTCAATGACCTTCGCGGTATAGCCTGATCGCGAGGTTCCGTATACGGGGGCAGGGGCTTGCCGCCGCCAACGTCCAATAGGTGGCACTATGACAAATCGGGGGTTTGTGGCGCCTACGATCCCGCTTCGGAATATGTCGCACAGACGTTTGTGCAGCTCCCGGACGACCAGGTCAACGAGGTGTTTGCCCTGGTCGACGCGCTGGAGCAGGACGACGACGTGCAGCGGATTGCGCACAACCTCGGCTGAGACCGGGGGGAATCGCGATCGACTCCAGTTCGTTGATCGCCTCCCTAAAATCACAGTGTGTCCCCTTGATGCTCAAATGCCGACGCCATACGCGATACGTCGCGGGCGTTCAGTCCGTGGGCAGTGGCGCAGGCGTGCCACTGCGCGACAGCGGTCGGTATTGGAAATCAGGATATTGAACACAATGCGCCGCCATAGCTGCGCACAATCCTGCACGGGTTGCGAGCCGAACTGACGCAGTGCATCGACAATCTCCAGATAGCTGTGATCCTCATTCTCGGCTGCACCCAGCATCGCCATAGCGGACAAGACCGGGATGCGAATATCCCCGTCGCGGTCGAAGCGGCGCAGCAACAACGCGGTCCGGTCGGCCACCTTTGCCAATTTCTATGTTGACACCGCGATGCCAGCGCGGTGGGCGAGATCGAGCGCCACAGCTTCCCATTGCATGACAGGGTAGGCGTCATCGGCTTGCGGGAATTTTGCAATAAAGAGTTGATCTTGAAGATCAAGCATAGAGGCTTTGGCGCGTGCGCCGCCTAGCGATGAGCCTGGCGCAAGGATAAGACGCAGATCGTTCTCGTCGTCACCGTCGGCGGCAAGGCGCATGGCTGCGTTCAACAATTCACCCAAGCGAATAAGTGGCGGAACGTTCGCGCCGTCACCGCTAGCGAGAAATGGGCGCTGACTGTCAACGTAGTTGTCGCGTAATTCGTTCACGCGGCTTTGGCGACGACTGATGTTCTCGATGGATCCGTTTGTTGAGGCGTACCTCGGCAGCTGGGGTCCAGTTGCGGGTTTGGCGTGACCAGCGGTCGGGGTGGCGTTGGCGGGCGCGCTGGTAGA
>VFKT01000199.1 GCA_009885395.1 Deltaproteobacteria bacterium
ATCGACGCCTACGAAATCGGCTTCAAGACCATCGCGCTCGACCGCATGCTCACCACGAACCTCTCGATCTTTTACATGGACCGGACCGACCAACAGGTGCCGCAGATCGTTTCCAACGTCTGCCCGCCCGAACAGCCCGACTGCATTCCACCGACCAGCGTGCTGACCCGCAATGCGGCAAGTTCCGTTTCAAAGGGTTTCGAACTCGAGGCCACGGCGGTGCCCATCGACGCGCTGCTGATCGACGGTTCGGTCGGCTACACCGATTCGCGCTTCGGCGATTTCCCCGACGCCCAGGATCCGCTGACCGGGGCCTCGATCAATCGCCGGGGCGAGCGCATCCCCTTCACGCCGCTCTGGCAGACGCATCTGGGTGCCCAGTATTCGGTCGAGATCCCGACTCTCGGCCCGCTTTGGATGCGGGGCTGGTTGACGCCAAGGCTGGATTGGAGCTACCGCAGCGAACAGGTCAATTGGGCCGAGGAACTCACCGATCTCACCCAGCCGGGCTTCGGTCTGCTCAACGCCCGCCTGAGCTACGTCTTCAACGACAACCGCTCGCAGGTGGCCTTCTGGGCGATGAACCTCTGTAACAAAGTTTATTTTCAAGAGACGGTGGCATTGCCGCGCATCACGACGGTGGTCACCCGCTACTACGAGCCACCGCGCACTCTCGGCGTCGAAGTCTCGCATACCTTCTGAGTCTGCCCAACCTATTTACGTAGTTGCAACCAATGGATGAACCATGCCAAGAATGAACCTCGAAGGTAGCTCCTCAATCGTCACCGGCGGTGCCTCCGGCATTGGCGAAGGCAGCGCGCGCCAGCTCGCCGCAGCCGGCTCCAAAGTCGTCATCGCCGATCTCAACGCCGACAAAGGCCACGCCCTGGCGCGCGAACTCGGCGGGGTCTTCGTCAAATGTGATGTCACCAGCATCGCAGATGCCGACGCCGCCATCGAGGCCGCCGGCAGACTCGGGCCGCTGCGGGCGTTGGTCAACTCGGCCGGACTCGGCTTCGCGGGCCGGACCGTGGATCGTGCCGGGGTGCCCTTTGATCTCGCGCGCTTCGAATTCGTGCTGCGCGTCAACTTGATCGGCACTTTCAATATGCTGAGCCGTTCGGCTGCCGCCATGGGGAAGACCGAGCCCCTCGACGCCGACGGCACCCGAGGAGCCATCGTCAACCTGGCTTCGGTGGCGGCCTTCGACGGCCAGATCGGCCAATGCGCCTACTCCGCCTCCAAGGGCGGCGTGGTTGGCCTGACGCTGCCTGTGGCGCGCGATCTCGCGAGCCTCGGCATTCGCGTCAATACCATCGCGCCTGGGTTGATCGATACGCCCATCTACGGACAAGGCGAGGCCAGCGAGCAGTTCAAGGCAAGCCTCGGCCGGTCGGTGCTCTTCCCCAAGCGCCTCGGCAGCGCCGAGGAACTCGCCTTCATGGTGATGGAATGCCTCACCAACCCCTACATGAACGGCGAGGTGGTGCGGCTCGACGGCGGCATTCGCATGCCGCCGAAATAAGAGACTGGCGAGGGCGATCCGCTTGGGCCGCCCTCGCCAAGCAGCTACTTTTCGAACAGGCTGGCGAGCTGTTGCACGACATCACCCGAAGTCACGGGCCGACTTGAATCGTCGGTGGGTGGCTTCGAGCCGCGCACACTTTTCACCGAGAGGTCGACGTTCGGCGACTCGGCCCGCAGGGCACCTGCCGTGCATCGCGCGGCTGGCCGGTGCTTGAAGGGATCGAACGAAAAGAAGCGCATCGCATTGAGGTGCGTCATCTTGGCGATGTCTTCCGCCGAGCAATCGGCGGCCTCGATCTGCGCCCAGAGCTTCTCGGGCGACTCTGGCCACGTGGTATCCGAGTGCGGGTAGTCGCACTCCCAGGTGATGGTATCGATGCCCACCGCATGGCGGTTTCGCACACCCACCGGATCCTCGATGAAGCAGGAAATGATGTGTTCGCGCCAGACATCGCTCGGCCGTTTGCCACCGAAATCTTGGTGCGTCCAACGATGGTGGTGCTCGTGAACGTAATCGGCCCGCTCGAGGAAATACGGGATCCAGCCGATGCCGCCCTCGGAAAGTGCGATCCGGATGTCCGGATAGCGTCTGAGCACCGGCGACCATAAAAGATCGGCTGCGGCATTCACAATCGCAATCGGCGAGGTGGTGATCATCACATCCACCGGCGCATCCATCGACGTGAATTGCATCCCGACACCCGAGCCGATGTGGATGCAGACCACCGTACCTTCGTCGTTACAAGCCTTGAAGAAGGGGTCCCAATGGTCGGTATGCCAGGAAGGAAAGCCGTGCGCCTGCGGCGACTCGGTGAACGAAACCGCGTGGCAACCCTTGCGGGCCAGCCGTCGCACTTCTGTCGCCATCGCCTGGGGATCCCAAAGCGGCAGCAGACCAAGCGGGATGAAACGCTCCGGGTAGGTGCCGCACCAGTCGTCGACGTGCCAATCATTATAGGCTTGCAGTACGGCGAGCCCGAGTTCGCGATCCTCACAGCGGGCAAAAGTTGCCCCGCATAATCCTGGGAAGGACGGAAAGCAGAGCGAGGCCAGCACGCCGTTGGCGTTCATTTCCTCGATGCGCGCCGGCAGATCCCAGGTGCCGCGACGAATCTGCTCGAAAGACGTGGGCTCCATGCCGTATTCTTCCGGTGGACGTCCCACCACGGCATTCAGGGCGACGTTGATGATCGGCTTGCCGTCAAACCTCCAAATATCGCTGCCATCGGGAAGGCGCTCGATCCTTGGTGCCCGATCCTTCCATTTCGCCGGCAGGTGTCGGTCGAAAAGAGTCGGCGGCTCGACCACATGGTCATCGACGCTGATCAGAATAAGATCCTCGGCCCCCATCACGCGTTCCCCCTGCTTGCTGCGTCGTCGCGAATGCAGACATCCGACGGCTGCATCGCGCAACCGACGGAGAGCGGCCTTCCTCGCAACGACCGCTGCCGCGCATCAGAGCCGAGACGGCGCCTCAGGTCAATTGACCGAAGAGCAGAAGCCGACGCAGTGCGGCGCCGCAGGACGCATCGCAGCCGGCGACGCTCTCAGGGAGCAAACCCTCAAATTTTTATCCGACGGCCTGCTGGAGGGACCGGCTCAACCGGCTTGGCGCATGGTGCCGGTCGCCACCGCGAGCAGACCGGTCTGGTCGAGCGCCTCGCCGATCAGACCCTGCACGCGGGGTTCGACAACGAACGCGACGTGGCCGCCCGGGTACCATTCGATGCGCGGGCGGCCCCAATGGGTCCAGAGGGCGCGGGCATGGGCGGGTGGAGCCAGCCCATCGCTTAGGCCGGCAAAGACAAAGCAGCGCTCCGGCGGGAGTGCGGCGGGCATCGCCAGGGGAGAGATCAGCCGACCGAGCGCGCGGACGCTCTCCCAACAAACACCGAAACGATCGGCCACCTCCGCGATGGCCCCGCCAGCGTGTCGGTCGACCAGGTCGAAGAGATCGACAACCGGAATGCCGGCGATGGCACAATCGAGATCGGGTTCAAGAGCCGCCACCAGACCCGTCGTGTAGCCGCCCAGCGAGAGCCCAAGCACCGCGATCCCGGGCGCGCCCCGGGTACGCAGCCATGCGATCAAACGACGGGCATCCCAAACCGCCTGCGTCTCGGCAAGCAGGGTGCCCACCACGTCACCGCTGACGAAACCATCCCCACTGCGGGCACCGCAACGGCGGCTGCCGTGGAAGGGCATGGTCAACACGGCCACATTGAGGCCAAGCGTCCGATGCAGCCAGGTGGTGCGAAAGCCGAACGCATCCACCGCCGGATGTCCCATGCGAAAACCGGGTAAACAAACCACCCAGGGGCGCTCCTGGCCGGGATGGATCAACAAGCGCGCAGCTGCTGTGTGGTTGGGCAGCGCACAGAGATAGCGGCGGCTGCCGGGTAGGGCGCGGCTGGGTTGAAAGCCGCTTTCAAACTGCAACTCGAATTCGCCCGCGCGCCCCTCGATGCCTTGCAGCCGCAGCCCGGGCCCCGGCGGCGTCGGTGCCTGGTGAAAGGCTGTCGGCGTCTCAAGCCAGCCTTCCCCCGCCGCGCATTCGAGGGCCCCTTCGACTTCCGCACGCGAATGGGCCAGCCCCTCTTCGAGGGCATAATCGCCGACGATCAATTCGCTGAGCAGGAAAAGATCGTCGAGCCCCGAGGACAACGCCGCTCGCATTCTGTCCACAAAGGGAAAATCGTCCAGTTCCGGGATGGCTTCCGGCGCCCGTCGCGCCGACCAGCGCCCTCGCAACACCAGCGGCAGCAGCCCGGCGCGCGCCACCAGAGCCCCCAACCCCGCCCCTGCCCAAGCATCACCCATATGCCCCAACATCGGCACCCACCGCGGCGCAGAATAGCCCCCCTCGAAGCTCCGGTCGGCCCGGCGGCGCATGGCGAAACAACAGAGCCAGAAGCCGTTCAAAAAATCAATCCATGACAGTCCAATCGTCTGGCTGCCCCGTCGCAATCGTCCAGGGCGCCTGTCTCCTGCGCGCCCGTCACGCGAACGGGATTGAACTTCAATCGAGCTTCTGCTTGAGTCGGCACCGCTCTCGTTCCGCCGCCGCTGCTCCCGGGTTCACACGCCCACTGCGAGGAATGATGAAGCGCCGGGCCGGCCGAAGGTAAATCAATGTCACATTATACATTTGAACGACTTTCAGCGGCAGACCACTCGTTCCTCGTTGCGGAACGTGAAGGTGCGCCAATGCACGTCGCCGCCCTGCAAATTTTCGAAGCGGGCCCCTTGCGAACCGCCGAACGCGGCATCGACCTGCCGGCCATCCGACGCGCAACCGAAGGCGTCCTCCACCTCATCCCGCGTTACCGGCAGCGCCTTGCCTGGGTGCCTTTCGAACGAAAACCGGTTTGGGTCGACGATGCCGATTTTCGCATCGAAGACCACCTCCACCATGCCGCCCTGCCACGGCCGGGAGGGTTGGACCAGCTCAAGACGCTGGCCTCCTGGGTCTTGGCACAACCGCTTGATCGCCATCGTCCCCTCTGGGAAAACTGGGTGATCGAGGGCCTCGAAGGCGGCGACCGCTTCGCCATCATCACCAAGATCCACCACTGCATGGTGGACGGCATCGCTGGAATGGATCTCGCGCAGATCCTGCTCTCGCCGGCCGCCGATTGGCGACCCGGCGAGCCAGAGCCCTATATGCCGCGGCCGAGGCCGAGCAGCGTCGATCTGCTGACCGATGCCGCCGGGCGCTGGCTCAGCTTGCCGATGAATGCCATGCGCGGCCTCGGTTCCTTCGCGCTCGAAACCGGGAATATGGGCGCCGAACTCATGACCCATGCCCGGGCTCTCGCCAATCTCGCCGGCTGGGCCGTGAGTGGCGCCTCTGCCAGCCCGCTCAATGGCCCGCTGAGCCGTCATCGCAATTTTGATTGGACGAACCTTTCCTTTACCGAGGCGCGCCGCATCGCCCAGACACAAGGCTGCACACTGAACGATGTGGTCCTCGCCACTGTGGCCGGAGCTGTGCGTGATTTTCTGATCTACCGGCGGGTGGACCCCTCGACGATCGATTTTCGTGTGGCCACGCCAGTCAACGCCCGCCGCCCGGGCGAGGACGCCGGGACCGGCAACCATCTCTCGTCCTGGGTGCTGCGCCTGCCCGTTGACGAGCCCGACGCGCTGCAACGGCTGGCGCGTTGCCATTTGACGACCTCCGCGCTGAAAGCGAGCCGACAGGCGCTCGGGGTTGAGGCGGTTTTTGCCGCCGCCGAGTGGACACCCTCCTTCGTGCTCTCGCTCGCCACCCGCGCGGTCAGCGGTCCGATCAACGCGGTCGTGACCAACGTGCCGGGGCCGCCGATCCCGCTTTATCTGCTGGGGTCGCGCCTGCTCGAAGTCTACCCGCTGGTCCCTCTTTTAGAGAGTCTCGGGCTCGGCATCGCCATCATCAGCTACGCCGGTCGATTATGCTTCGGTTTCAACGCCGACGCCGATCTTCTGCCCGACGTCGACGTTTTCGCCCGCATGGTGCAGCATTCCTTCCAGTCGCTGTCGAAAGCAACCGGGGGCGAAACCCGCGCTCCTGCCTTGCAGCGGGTCAAAGCCGCTGCCGCCGGCGCCAGCCTGACCGAAGCCCCAACCGCGCTCGTCGCCGCCGCGCGCGACTGAGAACTCGTTCGCCGAGCCGCCTGAATCAGTCGCGACGCCGACCGACGCAGATCCCGATGCGCGAGGCTTCGATGAAATCGAGCAGTTCGCGCACCTCCGCGACCACGCCACCGCGTCCTTCCTCGGCAACAACGAGTTCGCGCATGGCAAGGCTTAAATTTCGCACCCGGCCGAAGAGCGTGCGGTAGGCACGCCGGATGGCAGCGATGGCTTCGCTCGAAACCCCGGCGCGCTGCAGGCCGATGGTATTCACCCCGGCGAGTTGATTGACAGCCCGAACGATGGTGAAGGGCGGCACATCACGACTCGCGGCACCCGTGCCCTGCACCATCACCAATCGACCGACGCGCACATGCTGGTGGATTGCGGCATTGCCCGAAATGAACACGCGCTCGCCAAGGCTCGCATGGCCCCCAAGGACCGCGCCACTGGCCAGAATAACCCGGTCGCCAAGTTGCGTATCATGGCCGACGTGGCTCATCGTCATCAAAAAACAATCGTTGCCAATCACCGTGCCGGCCCCAGCCGGCATGCCGCGATGGATGGTGACGCCTTCCCGAAAAACGTTCCGGTCACCGATCCGCACCCCGGTCGGCTCCGCCGAGTAGGCGAGATGCTGCGGCTCGGCACCCAGCACGGCACCGATATGAACCAGGTTGTCGCACCCCAGCACGGTTCCGCTGCAGATATGCGCCCGGGCCAGCAGCCGGGTCCCCTTACCGAGCACGGCACCGGCTTCGACGATCGCGAACGGACCGATTTCGACACCCTCGGCAATGCTGGCCTCGGGGCTCACCAACGCCCGTGGGTCGATCTGTGCCGTCATGCCTTCAGACCTCCTCGTCCTCGCCCGGGTCTCCGAAATCCGGACCAACCGGCACGCGGTACTCCTCACCGAGCCATTTGCCGAGATCAATCTGCCGACAACGCTCCGAGCAAAAGGGACGGCTGCCTCCGGCGTCAAAATCGACCGTGAGACTACAGATCGGGCACCGCACCAGACGCATCCCGCGAGCCTAGCTTTTCGGTGGAGGCCGGCCCAACCCGGCAGCGGCTGTTGCGGGCGGCCGGCAGCGGCTTCCATCGAACCACGAAGCAGGAGTCTCGTGGCGGCCGACCACTACGATTGCGGCCCGGTCAACGGAAGGCGAGGCTGCGCGCAGCGGGGTCGACCCTGCCTTTTTTCTGGAGTGACCATGGCCGATGATCCGAGCACCACCGAAGAGTTGCGGGGCCTGCGCGTGCTGGCCTTCGAGAGCCGACGTGCCGTTGAACTGCGCCGGCTCCTCGAGAGCCGCGGCGCCGAGGTTGTATCCGCACCGGCGATACGTGAAATCCCGCTCGACTCCGCCTTGATCGAAACTGTCTTGCATGAATTCGAGGGCGGCCACATCGAAATCCTGCTCCTGCTCACCGGGGTGGGAACGCGCACCCTGGTCAACGCACTCGCCACCCACCGCGATTCCGAGACGGTGCTCGACTGGCTGCGCCGGATTCCAATCGCCGTGCGCGGCCCAAAGCCCGTCGCCGCACTCCGCGAGTTCGGCCTCGAACCTCGAGTACGGGCCGCCGAGCCGAATACCTGGCGCGAATTGCTTGCGGTCCTGGATGCCGAGTTGCCGGTGGCGGGAAAGCGCGTCGCCGTGCAGGAATACGGCAGGCCGCCGATCGAACTGCTGGAGGGTCTCGCGGCGCGCGGCGCCAGGGTGTTGCGCGTGCCGGTCTATCGTTGGGCGCTGCCGGAAGATCTCGCGCCGTTGCGGGCTGGAATCGCGGCTTTGCTTTGCGGCAGGGTCGATGTGGCGGTCTTCACCACAGCGGTCCAGTTCGATCATCTTCTCGAGGTCGCTGCTGCCGAGCGGGAGATGGTGCTCGCGGCACTTCGACGCGTCGTCGTGGCCTCAATCGGCCCGACGGCGAGCCAGGCCTTGCGCGGCCTCGGCATCGAGCCCGATCTCGAGCCAGAGCATCCGAAACTCGGCTGGCTGGTGCGCACGATCGCCGCCGAGGCCCCAGCAAGACTCGCCTCGAGGCGTGCCCAAGGCTAGGGGTCGGCCGATGTCCGCCGACCGTCCCCTGCTGCAAGCCTGCCGCCGCGAAAAAACTGCCTTCACCCCGGTCTGGTTGATGCGACAGGCGGGACGCTACCTGCCCGAATATCGCGCCGTCAGATCGAAGTTCAGCTTTCTTGAGCTGTGCAAAACGCCCGAGGCTGCGGCCGAGATCACGCTCCAACCCGTCACCCGGCTCGGCGTCGATGCGGCAATTTTATTTGCCGACATTCTGCTGCCACTTGAGCCGCTTGGTCTTGGCCTCTCTTTCGGACCGGGTGAGGGGCCGCGCATCGCGAGGCCGATCCGGACGGCGCACGATGTCGAAGCGCTACCCGACGTCGATTGCGAAGACGCCCTCTCCTTTGTGCTCGAGACGATCCGCATCGTGCGACGCGAACTCGATGGGCGCGTGCCTTTGATCGGCTTCGCCGGCGCCCCCTTCACCCTCGCCTCCTACGCCATCGAGGGCGGCGGCTCGCGCGACTACCGCGAAACCAAGCGCCTGCTGCTGGGTGAACCCGACACCTGGAACGCGCTGATGACGCGCTTCACCGACCTCACGGCGGACTATCTGGAAGCACAAATTTCAGCGGGCGCCGAAGTCGTCCAGCTCTTCGATAGCTGGGTTGGCCATCTTTCCCCGATCGATTACCGTCAATCCGTACTTCCCCATATGCGTCGATTGATCGCTCGGGTGAAGCAAGCCGGCGTCCCCGTGATCCATTTCGGGACCGGCACCGGCGGTTTGCTTGGCGATATGGCAGAGGCGGGCAGCGATGTCGTCGGAGTCGATTGGCGCATCGATTTCGATAAAGCCTGGCAAACCATCGGGCACGATTCCGCCGTCCAGGGCAACCTCGATCCACTCGTCCTGCAGGCTCCGAGCCACGTCATCCGCGAGCGAGTCCGTCAACTCCTGCAGGAGGCCGGCGGACGTCCCGGCCATATCGCGAACCTCGGGCACGGCATCCTGCCCGAAACGCCGGTGGATGGCGCACGTTGTTTCGTCGATGCGGTGCATGAGTTGAGCGCCAGGTGAACGCCGCCCTGGCGCATAATGATCACGTCGCCCGGGTCGCCATTCTCGGTGGCGGCATCACCGGACTTGCAGCCGCCTACAGGATTCGGGATCGTGCCCCGGGCACCCGTTTCGTGCTGCTCGAGGCCAGCGACCGGTTCGGTGGCGTCATCCGAACGGAAAAAATCGACGGCTGGTTGGTCGAGCACGGGCCGGATTCCCTGCTTCGCGAAAAACCCTGGGCGATCGATCTTTGTCAGCGACTCGACCTTGGCGACGCCCTGATCCCCACCCAGGAACAACATCGCCAGACCCTTATTGTCCGCAAGGGCCGCGTGGTTCCCGTCCCCGACGCCTTCCGTCTGCTGGCACCCACACGCCTCGCGCCGTTTCTGCTCTCTCGCGCCCTCTCCTGGCGCGGCCGTTTGCGCGCTCTCGGCGATCTCGTGCTGCCGCGTCGGCCAGCCGGCGTTGACGACGAAAGTCTGGCCTCCTTCGTGCGCCGCCGCCTGGGCAACGAAGTCCTGACACAACTCGCCCAGCCGCTGGTCGGGGGAATCTACAGCGCCGATCCTGAAACCTTGTCGCTCGCAGCGACGATGCCGCGTTTCCTCGATCTCGAGCGGCGCCATCGCAGCATTATATTGGGATTGATGCGCGAGGCGACAGCCTCTGCCCAGCCATCAACTCCAGGGACAAGCGGTGCCCGATTTTCGATCTTCTACAGCCTTGAACAGGGTCTCGGTGCGCTGCCGGACGCACTCGCCGCTTGCCTGCCCATCGACGCGCTGCGGACGGGCTGCCGTGCCACGGCATTGACTCGCTCGGATGAGGGCTGGCGCATCGAAACTACGGGCGGAAGCCTCGAGGCCGACGCCGTGGTGGTCGCCCTGCCCGCCCCGAAGGCGGCGGAATTGCTGGCCGGGTTCGACCCCGAACTAGCGGATCGGATCGCCGCCATCCGCTGCACGAGCACGGCTGTGGTGAACCTGGCCTACCCCGCAACCGCGCTCTCTCGTCCTCTGACAGCACTCGGTCTGGTCGTGCCGGCAACCGAGGGACGCGGGATTCTTGCTGCGTCGGTGTCGAGCCTGAAATATGCAGGCCGCGCCCCTGCCGGGGGCGTGCTGGTGCGAGCCTTCCTCGGCGGCGCCCTCGGGGCTGCCGTGCTCTCGGCCAGCGACGACGATCTCATCGCGCTGGCGCGGCGGGAACTTGCAGATTTTCTTGGATTGCGAGGCGAGCCGTTGTTCAGCCGCTGCACCCGCTGGCCCAACTCGATGCCGCAATATGCGGTCGGGCACCTCGAACGGAAAGCCGAGATCTTTGCACGCGCCGCGCGGCACCCGGCCTTCGCACTCGCCGGCAACGCCTACGACGGAGTCGGCCTGGCCGATTGTGTTCGCAGCGGCACCGAAGCCGCCGACCATGTGCTCGATGCCCTGGCCGACGAAGGGCGAAAAGCGAGAGCCGGATGAGCGCATTCTTCACCTTCGAGGGCATCGAGGGTGCCGGCAAAAGCACACACGCCGCACGCCTGGCCGAGGCGCTGCGCATGGGGAGCTCCGACGTGCTGCTGACGCGCGAGCCCGGCGGTACCGAGCTTGGTCGTGCGCTACGCGGTCTGCTGCTGCACGAAGAGACCCCGCCGCCTCTTCCCGAAACCGAACTCCTGCTTTATCTCGCCGACCGCGCCGAGCACGTCCGCCGCATCATCCAACCGGCGCTCGCGCGCGGCACCATCGTGATCGCCGACCGTTTTTCGGCCTCGACACTTGCTTATCAAGGCTACGGACGCGGGCTGCCACTGGAGGAAATCGCAGGGCTCGATGCCTTCGCCCGCGGCGGTCTGGAACCGACGCTGACCTTCCTCCTCGATCTACCCGTTGAAATTGGCCTTCGACGAGCGATCGGCAGCGGGCCGGGTGATCGGATCGAGCGCGAGGCCCTCTCGTTTCATCAGAGGGTGCGTGCCGGTTTTCATGCTCTTGCGGCCGCCCGGCCCGATCGCCTGGTGCTGATCGATGCCGAACGGGACGTCGAACACGTCTTTCGCGACGTCGCCGAGCTGGCCCGATCGGCACTCGGCGGTCGGCCATGACGCTTGATCAAATTCGCGGCCAGGACCGCGTCATCGAGCGCCTGAGCGCTGCCCTCGCCCGGAACCGGCTGCCGCATGGCTTGATCTTCGGAGGTCCGCCCGGCGTCGGCAAGCGGACCACCGCACTCGCCATCGCCATGGCCCAACTCTGCGCCGACGAACCCGGGCGCGGCTGCGGTCGCTGCCTCGAATGCAGCCAGGTGGCAGCGGGCACCCACCCCGATCTTTTCATCGAGGATCTCGCGGCAGCCCGACGCGAGCGGCCCGCAGCCTCGACTCTGTCGATTGACCAGATCCGCCGACTCCGCTCGCAACTCGCCCTCACGCCGGCGCGCGGTCGCGCCAAGGTCGGCATCATCGAACCGGCCGAGAGGCTGACGGCAGATGCACAGAACGCGCTTCTCAAAACCCTTGAGGAGCCGCCCGGGCACGCCACGCTGCTCCTCGTCACGACAGCCCCGCGCGAACTGCTGGCGACGATCCGCTCGCGCGCTCAGACCTGGAGTTTCGGGCCGCTGCCCGATCCGATCATGAAAGAACTCCTCGTCGAGGGCGGCTGCGCTCCCGATTCGGCCAGCCAGACCGTGCGCTTCGCAGAGGGTAGCCTGGAGCGGGCACGTGAGATGCTGGACGAAGATGCGGTAGCGGCGGCCACCGCACTCGAAGAGCAACTGGAGAACATCGAACGCACCGGGATCCCGGATCTGCTGGATCTCGCGGCCGAGCTCGCCGGAGCCCGGGGCGCGGGACGACGTGATCGCCAGACCGCGCATCTCACGGCGATGCAGCTCTGGGGCCGTCGGCGTCTGCGCGCTGCCGCAGAAACCCATTCGAGCGATCCGGGTCCGGCCTCCCGGGCCACACTCCTGCACGCGCGCAGGCGGCTCGGACTCATCCATGCTACCTCGCGAGCTCTCGAACGCAACGCCAACATCGAATTGGCCTGGGACCGCCTGCTGCTTGAGCTTCGCACGCCGCGGGAAATCGGGGGCTGAGGGGATCGATGAACGACCAGATCGAGTTCGCAGACGAAACCGACGGACCCTCCGGCAACGAGGGCTTCGGTGGGCCGGTCGTCGATGTCGGCTTTCGCATCGCCGGCCGGGCGGGTGCTTTTGCCGCCGCAGGACTCGACCTGTCCGCGCATGACCTCGTCGTGGTGGAAACCTCGCGCGGACACGAACTCGGCCGCGTCCGGCTGGGCCTGCGTCCCCTCGGCGAAAGCGAAAGCCTGCAGGGCCTGCCGCGGGTGCTGCGGCTCGCAACAGACGAAGACCTTCGCCGTGCCGACCACAACCGTACGCTGGAGGCACCGGCGCTCGAAGTCTTCATCGAACTCGCCCGCCAACAGCGCCTTGCCGTCAAGCCCATCCGCGTCCACTACCGCTTCGACGGCGGCCGGGCGGTGGTTTATTTTTTCGCTTCTCAGCGTGCCGATGTGCGACCGCTGGGGCGCGATCTCTCGCAGCGTCTGCACACCCGGGTCGAGCTTCTGCAGGTGGGCGAACGCGAGGAAACGCGCCTCATCGGTGGCATCGGCTCCTGCGGCCGCGAACTCTGTTGCAGCACCTGGATCAGCGATTTCGCACCGGTCTCGATCAAGATGGCCAAGGAACAGGGCCTCTCGCTCAACCCCTCCAAGCTCGCCGGGATGTGTGGCCGCCTCAAATGCTGCCTGCGTTACGAGTACGACACCTACCTTGAGCTCAAGAAGGACCTGCCCCGCATCGGCGAGCGGGTGGAAACCGTCAAGGGCAATGGCCGGGTCATCAAACATAAAACTCTTGAGCAGCACTGCCTGGTCCGTCGCGAAGACGACGATGTCATTGTCGAATGCTCCCTTGAGGATATTGTCACAAAAAAAGAAGACAGGAACGAAAGTTCAGCCTCGGACGAGCCAGAGAAGAATTGAGACGCTGCCGTGTCCTCACCGGTCTACATCACAACGCCGCTCTACTACGTCAACGCCGAGCCCCACCTGGGTTCGACCTATACAAATGTCGTCTGCGACAGCTTCGCGCGCTTCCATCGCCAACGTGGCCGTGAGGCCTGGCTGCAGACCGGTACGGACGAACACGGCGAGAAGATCGCCGCCGCCGCCGCCGCCGCAGGACAAGCTCCGCGAGATTTCGTGGACGATATCAGCGGCCGGTTCCAGACGGTCTGGGATTCCTGCGGTATCGGCTACGATCATTTCGTCCGCACATCCTCGCTCGCACATACCTCCTTCGTGCAGGACCTTCTGCAACGGCTGCACGCGGCGGGAGATATCTATTTCGGCGATTATTCCGGGCTCTACTGCGTCGGCTGTGAACGCCTCTACACCGAAAAGGAATTGGTCGATCGGCGTTGCCCGCAGCATCTGACCATTCCCGAGACGGTTTCCGAACCGAATTATTTCTTCCGCATGTCGCGCTACCAGGACCAGGTCCGCGAGCTTCTCGAATCAACGCCTGGGCTCGTCCGCCCCGATGGCTACCGCCGCGAAGCGCTGGCGATGTTGCGGGAACCGCTGGGCGATCTCTGCATCTCACGCCCGAAGCAACGGCTTGCGTGGGGCATCGAGCTGCCCTTCGATCGCGAGTATGTCACCTACGTCTGGTTCGACGCCCTCGTCAATTATTTAAGCGGCCCGGCTTCATTGGGCAAGCTTGATACGGTCTGGCCGGGCGCACAGCATTTCATCGGCAAGGATATCCTCAAGCCCCATATCGTGTTCTGGCCCTGCATGCTGCTGGCGGCGGGTCTGCCGCTTTTTCGCCACCTCAATGTGCATGGCTTCTGGTCCAGTGGCGGCCAGAAAATGTCGAAGAGCCTCGGCAACGTCGTCCAGCCGCTGCAAATGCGCGAGCGCTACGGCATGGATGCGCTGCGCTATTTCATGCTGCGCGAGATGGCTTTCGGCCAGGATTCTGATTTTACAGAGGCTGCATTGATCGTGCGACTCAACGCCGACCTGGCCAATGGATTGGGCAATTTCGCCAGCCGCGTGCTGGCGATGGTCCATCGTTATTTCGACGGCGAGGTACAGCCCCTGACTGCGGCCGAGCCCGGCGACGAGCTCCTGCAGGCGGCCTTTGCGCGGGAGCGGCTCGAAATGGAACGCCATATCGAAGAGCTCGCCTTTCACCGGGGCCTTGAGGCCCTGTGGCGTGCTCTGGACGTCGCCAACAAATACGTCGTCGAGACCGCACCTTTTCGCCTGGCGAAGGATCCGCTGCAGCGCCAGCGCGTCGGAACGATCCTGCACCATTGTCTCGAGGCCCTGCGGACCAAGGCGCAGCTGATCGCGCCCTTCATGCCCGAGACTGCCGAGCGCCTGCGCGAGAGCCTCGGTTTGCCGGCCGATCAATTTGCTAATCTTGACCTCGCCTGGGGCAGCGCGTTTCCAGCAGGCCACCGCGTCGGAACCACGCTCAGCCTCTTCCCGCGGATCGAAACGAAGACTTAGGGCTCTCGGAGCTCGAAAACTCCCAGCTCATCGCGGAGCGTAATGGCTCCGGACTCCTCGACGACCAGCGCCGCAACGCCGGGCTCGGCCGCAACCAGGGCATCAAGTCCGCCAGGCCCCTCGACCACCAACGCTGTCGAGAGAGCCTCGGCCAGCGCCCCGCGCGGCGCGGCGACAACCGCCACGCGAACGGCATCGATCGGCTCGCCGCGCCGCGGATCCATGATATGCCCGACCCGACGACCATCAATCACCCACATTTGACCGCGACTGGCCGAGACCGACAGAGCCGCATCACGAAGGCGTACCACGCCAATTTCACGACCATCCGGCCCGGGCAGGGCAATCCGCCAGAGCGCCGCAGATCCCTCGCCCGGTGGGGCGCCTATCGCGTGCTGCGAGCTACCGCCGAAATCGAGCAGCCCCCGCAGGCCGTCGATGCCCTTCATTTCCTTGACGATCTTATCAAGGGCAAAACCCTTGCCGATACCGCCGAGATCGACAGCCGCGCCACGCCGCAGCAGCCGGGCCCGGTCTGTCCCGAGTCGCAGGCCCTCGATCCCCACCGCCGCGCGTGCCGCGCGAATTTCGTGCGGCTTCGGCCAGTGGCCAGAAACGCTGGCATCTCGCCACAGCCGGACGAGAGCACCGACAGTCGGGTCAAAGGCGCCGCCGGTGCGCCGCACCATTTCGGTTGACACCCGCAGGGCTTCGAGCGTGGCATCGGGCAGAGCGACGTCGCTTTCGCCGCTGGCACGATTGAGCTTCGAAAGCGGGCTTGCCTCGACAAAAGTCGTCAGCGCGGCATCGAGTTCAGCGGCGCGCTGCAAGGCCAGATCGGCGGCCGCGCCAAGTCGCTGCCGATCCTTGCCGCAGAGATTGACCTGCAAAATGGTGCCCATCACGGGCGCGCCTCGACGGATACAAATTTCCCCAGGAGCGGCATCCTGCTGCAGGATGCCGCGCTCCGGCAACCCGACAGAACGCGGCAGATCGGCCCGCGATCCCCAAAAGGCCTGAACTCCACCAACCGGTGCCGCGACGAGAGCCAGCAAGAGACCGACAAGCTTCCCCCCGCCAATCACGAACCGCCGGCTCGAGCGGCCCGGCCCACCTTCAGCTTTCGTCGTCGTCGTCGTCCTCATCCTGCCCGGCCCAGGCGGCATTGCTGCCGGCAAAGACCGACCACAAGCAGGTGCCGATCAGCACCGCCAAGCTGCCTTCCAGCGAGAGAAAACCGGCCACCTTCAGCCAGGCAAAGGAGGGACTCCCGAAACGCACCAACCAACCGGCGCCCTCGTCCAACACCGCCGAGGCGAAGGGCACCACGATCAACCAAACTTTTACCCGGATACTGAGCGGAACGAAGAGCATCAGGTGGGTCAGCGTCATTAACAACATACCCATGGCAAAGAGATGATAATGCGCCACCTCCACCATGCTGCGAAAACTCCTCGGCTCGAGGAAATGCTCCTCGTCACCAAGATAGTAGGTCCGCACGGACTCGGCAGAGAGGTCCATATGGCCGAAATATAGAGCAATATTAGTCAACCATAATCCGACCACGAAGAGGACGAAGAGCACCACAACAACCTTGAGCAGGCTGTTGCGCGACCAGTCGCTGACGACGAAGCGCATTCTCAGTCTCCCTTTTTATCCGCAACAGGGGCCGGGTCGCCAAAGAGCACCTGGTGCAGAGCCAGCGTCCGCCGCACCCCGCGAGTCACGGCGTCGGCGGAGAGCGACGAGCCGGCAATCCCATGGATGCCACGTCGCACGCGCAGTGTTGGATCAAGTCGACGGCCCTTGAACTGCTCCAGCCAACGCCGCGGCGGCTCGTATTCCGGGGGTTCGTAAAAGGCGAGCATCAGCACCGAGCCCACCCGACCGTCGAGATCGACCACGACCAGGAGTGTTTCCGGAACCGTGCGGACATTATGGGTTTCAAAATACGCATAGCCGCGAACCTCTCCGGCGGTCGCCGGCTCGGGCGCGCGACCACGGCCCAGATAGACCGTGACCAGCCCGTCCTCGAGCGCAGAGCCGGAGAGATCGCGAACGCGCTGCCGCTGCTCGTCCGTCAAGAAAAATCGTCGGGTTTCGACTTCGGCTGCATCAGGGAAGGCCGCCGCCAAGGCATCCTGTCGCCCCATATAGGCGCCGGCCGAGACAGCATTCACGCTGGCGAGCACGAGGGTCAGCACGCCGGCAAGCGTGACCAGGGCAGTTCTCGCCCTGCTCACGCCGCCCTGCTGCAAGAGCTGGGAAACGGCTTCAAAAAACGAAGCCAAGGCCCATGTTGAAGGTATTCGGACTCTCCCCCGCCGCGGGGTCGTACATCCGGTAGTCGATCTTGGCGACCACCTGGGGGATCGGCTTGTAGTCCAGCCCGACCGTCCAGATCGTATCGTCATATTTGCCATTGGGAATGAACCCCGCCGGTACATGCTGTTGGGTGTTGACCCATTCGAAGCGCACAAAGGGCGAAATGTTCTGCTCCGTGTCTTCAATGATCCATGGCATGATATCGTAGGCGCCCTCGACGTAGAGGCCGAGCATCTGGTTGGCAATGACGTCGTTCTCGCCGATCGAACCCTCCTCGCGCAGCAGTTCCGTCAGCTGCTTGGCATCGCCCACCCAGGAGGCCGCGATCTCGGCCCGGGTGACGAACTGGCCCAGCGTATACTGGCCGTGTCCCTCCCAAATTGTGGTCGGAGTCGAGGGCACATCAACGCCCTCGACTTCCTGGTTCTGCCCCGAGTTTCCAGCGTAGACCGAGGTGCCGAAAGTCAGATCGTCGATCGGCTGGAAATCGACCCGCCCAACAAAGGCCCAGTCCTCGGCGATGGCCCGATTGGCCTTCTGGCGCGCGTCGCGGAACCCGGAAGGCCTGAAGCCGAGCGCGTTGAAACCGTTGATCGCGTAGACCCGGTAATCCATCCAATCGGTCGGCTCGGCAAACAAGCCCGCCCCGATCTCACGCCAGGTTGAGGGGATGATCCGTTGATCGACCTCGGGACGGTTCACGCCGTAATAGAAGGTCGGCTCGTGGGCTTCGTTCACCATGCCCATCGGGACCAGCACCTCGCCGGCGCGAATATTGGCATAGTCGGAGAGGAAGAAATCGAGATACGCCATCTCGACCGAGACATCACCGCCGGCGGAACTGATGGTGCCCGAGGTGGTGGCGTGCTCGAACTCGACCTCGGAGTTGAACACGATCCAATCGTTGAATTTGTAGCCCGTGTAGAGGACGAAGCGTTGCATATCGTCGCGGATCAGGTCGGACGGCCCTTTATCCGTGGTCGGCGCCTTGAAAATGAGTTCACCGTAGCCACCGATCGAGAGGCCGGGATCGCGACCGTAGACCTTGGCAGCCCCCGGAGAGAGGCCGTAGCGGCTCTCGAGTTTCATCTCCTCGGGAATCGTGAGTCGGCTCTTGATGGTATCGACCGCCTCGGCCAGGACGTCGGTCTTCTGCTCGTTGGCGATCTGCTGGGCCTCTTTCTTCTGCTGCTCGGTCTTGAGCTGCGCGAGTTCGGCCTGCAACGCGACGAGCTTGGCTTCGAGGGCCTCGA
>VFKT01000057.1 GCA_009885395.1 Deltaproteobacteria bacterium
CGCAGGCGGCAGGCGGCAGTTTCGTGCTCGGGATCAGCCCTTGGCGCATTCCCCCGGCGTGACGCCGCCGCAAACCGGGGGCGCGCCGCAATTGCTCGGAGCGGGTGCACCAACGAGCCGATCCTGCGCCCAGGCATTCATGTCCTCGAAGGCGATTTCAGGAATGGTGGTATGCGTCGCACCAGGGAAGAGTTGGAACTCGATCTGGGTCTCGGCCGGACAGGCGGCGTCATTAAAATATTCAAGGTTGGTCGAGATGGGGATCGTCGTATCGCCGCAGCCTTGTACCATCAGAGTCGGGATGCGGATTGCTGGCGTACCGAGATCGTTGGCCGCGAGTGCGTTTTGCCAGGACGGCGCGAGGCGCCCGTCGATCGTCTGGAAATAGGTGCTGAACGTCGCGCCTCCAATGATCGGAATCGGCAAGGTCGCGATTGCAAAGGGCGTTCCGCCGCTGAGCAGGCAGGTCTCGTAGACGATGGGTTGGGTCTTCTCGCCCTCTGCCGTGAGGATCGTTTTCGGGTCGAGGCCGTAGGCGGCGTTGAACGAGGGCACCGCCAGCATTCCGAAGACCACGGCCGCCGCGATGGGTGGCACGGGTTTCTGCTCGATGGCGCATTCGAGGGCGCCGCTCAAGTTTGCGATCGGCGCGATCAGGATCGTGCCCAGCAGATTCAGCTCGGGGGCGTAGGTGGGGGCAATTTGTGCAGCGAAGCCAACCGATTGGCCGCCTTGTGAATGGCCGGCTAAAACGATGTGCGACGAGAGCCTGTCGCCGGCAATCTGGTAGGCGGCGCGGATCGAATCGAGCACGTTGGCGCCCTCGACCTCGCCTACAAGATAAGAGCCAAAGCCCGGCGCTCCCAGACCCTGATAATCCGTCGCAGCCACCGCCCAGCCGGCATCGACCCATTGGCTGATCCAGGCATAGGTGGTCTGATTGCCCGCCCAGGCCTGGGGCGTTTTCGGAATTTGTGAAATACCACAAGGGCGCGCGATGCCCGAGGTGCCGTGGCCGAATCCGATCAGCGGGAATCCTCCCGGCGGCGGTGTGCCGCGCGGCAGCACGACCAGGCCGCTGACAGCGATATCTTCACCCGACGCGGTTCGCGAGTGGTAAAGCACCCGCCAGGAGGCCGATGCACCCGGCAGCGAGCCGGTGGACTCGGCGCGGATCAGCGTGCCGGCCGCCGCCACCGCGAGCGGCGCGGGTGGATTGTAGAAGGGGCCGACGACCCGGAAGGTATCCTGCCCACAGGCGGCGAGCAGTGTTGCGAGCGAAGCGCCGAGCGCGAGTGCCTTCAAGCCATGTATCGACATCGTTCTACTCTCCGAGCCCGAGCGGCAATTTGTCCCAGAGATACGTCATCTGGAATCCGAATACGTTGGCACCGCCCGAAACCGCGCCGACAAGCTGGCTTGCGTCCAGCGTTGTGTTGGTGTCGTTGAGCGTCCCCGATTGCACGAAATAGCGCGTATAGGCAAAATCGACAGAGACCTGCTCCAGCACCGTCCAGCCGAAGCCAAGCGCGAGCAGAACCCGGTTGGCGTCGGGCAGTCGGATCGTGCGGTTGGCGTTGTAGACCGGCGAGCCGTCGAAACCGCTGCCGAAGCGCAGCCGGAAATCTTCATTGACGTGGATCTGCCCGCCGATATTGCCTCGCCAGGCATCACGGAAGTTCTCAAAGACGGTATCGTTCTGGGGCAGCAGCGCGCCCAGGGGCGAGTCAGGGGGAATATTTCTATAGTTGAAGCCCATATCGAGTTCCTGGTAGCTCGACCAATCGGTCCACTGCACGTCGCTCATCAGGTCTACCCAGGAAAAGGGGCTCCAGAACCCACTCAGCGTCAGGCTCTGCGGCACCGTCATCCCGGCGCGGGCCTCGGCGGTGGTCGGGTTGGCGACGCCGAGCAGGGAAAGCACGGGATCGAGCGATCGCGGCAGCAGGAATTCTGCATCGCCCTCAAGCGTATGGTGGATCGCCGAGCGATAGCCCAGGCCGACGCGAAAGGTCTCGTCGGCCTCCCAGAGCACGCCGGCATTCCAGCCAAAGGCCCAGTCCTCGGCCTTGATCAGCGCCAGCACATCAAGGCCGGGAATGATCGGGATGGTGGGTAGACCAAAATTCTGATTGATATGAGCCCGCATGAACTGCGCGTTGAAGCCGAGGCCGAAGGAGAGATCTTCGATCGGCTCCCAGGCTGCCGCTGGATTGATATTGATTGTCTTGATTTGCGAGAGCGTGCCGACGTAGCGTGTCACGCTGGTATCGGGATAGTTGGTTTGATCGCCGAAGGGGCCGGTCACGCCAAGATACGCGACCCATTCGGGTGCGACGCGCTGGGCGAGGTGGAAGGAGGGCACGGGCACGAAACTTCCTCCGGCGGTTTCCATCGAACCACCCCGGCCGGTGATCGGCTGGCCCCAGGCGGTTGCCTTGGTGGCGACGAAATCGACATCCAGGTCGATCAGCGCGAGTCCCATGGTGGCCCCGCCGCCCTTCATGCGGGTCAGTCCGGCGGGGTTGTAGAAGGCCATCGAGGGATCGTCTGCCCAGGCTGCCGTGCCCGAGAGCGCTGTGCCGTCGAGCCGTGGGCTCGCCTCGTTCACCTGAAGTCCAGCGGCCTGCGCCGCTTCGCCGCCGACAAGAAGGACCGCGAGTATCGGCAAAGCGATCGCGATCGACGATCGTTCTCTGAGCAGCCTGAGCATGGGCAATCTCCTCCGTGCCGCAGCTTGCGGCGGAACGGCTCGCCTATCGCCTTCGCGAATATGGATCAAGCCAGGCGGCATGTTGGCAAACAGGGCCGGCCTTGTCCCGACTTTCATCGGGTCTCGGGCGCAACGTCGAGCGCCGCAGGATCGAGGGAGTCGGCCGAGAGCATCTGCGGCACATAGAAGCCGGGCAAGGCCGCGGCGGCTTCGACCGCCAAGCCAAAATCACCGCCAAAGAGATTCACATTATAAGAGAGCGCGAAGCCCTTGTCCGGGGCGAGTTCTGGGTGCGATTTGACGGCATAGGCGATGAACACGGCCCGCAGGCAATCCGAGTCGCGTTCTTCCGGCGTCGCCTCGGGGGCACAGCCGGTGGCGGCGGTTGTGCTCCAGGGGGCCGGCAGTCGATAGACCACGCCCCGATCACGCCAAGGCCCGAGTAGATCGTCTGCCGTATAGAGCCGGATTTCGAAGGAGAAGGGTGGAATGCGGAAGCTCACCCAGCCCAGCCCCGGATAGCCCTCGAAGGTGGTCTCAGAGGTGCCGGGCAGGCCGGGCACGACGTGCAAGCGCTCGGCGTCGAAATGCGGGCTCCAGACCTTTCGGTCGCTGCGGTTCCGCAATAAAAATCTGGGTTCGAGTGGCGCGGCGGAGTCGGCCATCAGTTCGGCGAGAGAAAGCCGGGCGAGGACGGTCTCGGAGCGGGTATCGTTCTGGCGCGCACCGACGAGGTAGACCCAGTTGCCGACCGCGACCAGGGCACTGGTCCAGGAGATCGCCGCAGCACCGCTCTCTGCCAAAACGAAGCCCGGGATGGCACGCTCCGAAATCTGCCACGCGTCGGGGGAGTCGCCGGGGTTCTCGATCTGAAGCAGCACGTTGCCGACCGGAGCGAGTCCACTTGCGAGGGTATGGCGGTTGGCGGCGATGAAAAGAGTCTCGTCGATGACAAGGCCCGAAAGCGGCCAGAGAAAAGCGTTGCGATCCTCCGACGGGAAGGCCGCCGTCGCTTCGCCCGCTGGGCCGCGTCGCCACCAGGTCTGAATTTTTTCCATGCTGCCGAACCAGCCTCGTTCGGCGACGCCGATTGAGTTGCGCAGCAGCTTCGTTTCGTCGGTCTCGGTGATCGTGCGCCCACAATAGGCGGCATCGTCGGCGCAGGGCCCGTCAAGGCTACCGAGCAGCGTGTCGCCGAAAATCCAGATCCAGAGATTGTCGTTGATGGCGATCGACGAAGCGACATCGGCCCCGGCCCAGGAGGGAAGGGGTTCGTCCTGCCTTGGGTCCAGCAGCGACTGGAGTGCCGCGTCGGGCGTGAAGGGGAGAGGATCGGCGGCTTGCGTCGGCAATTCGACGGCGTCGGTTGGCCAGAGCACGGCGGGCTGCGGCAGGGCCGGGGGGCGTTGCGGTGCCGGAGCGCTGCAGGCGAGGAGCAGCAGCATTGGCAGCAGACATCGCCACGGAAACCGGTTCCGGGCTGTGGTCAAACTCAGAAGAAGATCCCGGCGCGGCGCTCGAGGCCGCTGGCGAGCATCTCGGCGATACGCTCCTTGACTTCTTCGGTCTTCTCCTCGATGACGCGGTCCTCGTCGTCGGGATCACCCTCGAACCACATCGGTTCGCCGAATTCTATATGATATTTGACTGGGAGTGGGATCGGGGTCAAGACCAGCGGGAAGGCCGGCATGCCGAGCAATTTCGCCAGCGGCTCGAAGCTGCCGAGCGAGGGCGCTTGCTCTTCCGAGCCGACCGTTGCGACCGGGATGATCGGTGTCCGGGTGCGCAAGGCCAATCGCATGAAGCCGCGTCCGAATTGCTGCAACTGGTAGCGCTCGGACCAACTTTTGTTCATCCCCCGCACCCCCTCGGGGAAGGCGACCACGGCTTCACCGTGCTCGAGCAGATCGACGCAGTTCTTTGGCGTGCCCACAACGCTGCCGCTGCGCACCATGAGGGTGCCGATCCAGGGCAGGCGTGGCAGCCAGTATTCACCCATGCCGCGGATCAAGCGCGGCGGGTTGCCTTCAAGCAGGCCGGCGGTGGCGATCATGGCCGCGTCGAGTGCGATTTGACCAGCGTGATTTCCGATCAGAAGCAGCCGCCCGGCAGGCAAATGTTCAAGTCCGCGCGCCTCCACCCGGAACCACCAGCGGTACAGCAGCGCCGTCGCAAGGAAGCAGCGCCGCGCGGCATCGCGCTGAAAACCCCAAGGGTCGTAGCCGAGAGCATTGAGCTCGAGCGGCGCCCGGGCGATGGCCTCGTCGATTTCGCGTGCGAGATCTCGCAGATAGCTCGGACCGAAGGCGTCGAAAGCAAGCCCGATCAGGCGCTCGGGAAGCCCGGCGGTCTCTTCGGGGCGCAAGGCTGCGGTCCGCGACGGGCGCGGCGGCGCCATCGGGCTGGCGGGAGCGCGGCGGGGCAAGGCGATGGTCCGGCCGCGCCGCCCCGATGGGCGCCCGCGCTCCGAGCCTCGGTTGTCCGCACCGCCGGCCCCCGTCCCCGGGGCGGCCGGCGTCTCCTGTTCCTCGTCTTCCTTCACGACCAGAGGTGCTCCGGCCGGGCCACTACTGGCCTTGGTGTTCGCGGCCACCGCCCGACGGACTTCAATTCCTGTGGCTTCGGCTGGGCGGGGACGCCTTCATTTCCCGGAACGGAGCACGCGCGAGGTCTGATAGATCTCATCCGGGATATTCACGTACCAGTCGGTCGGCGCCACCGGGAGGCCCGTCAACGTCGCGCGATCCTGCTTGAAGTTGTTCATGACCGCGACGGCGCCACCGCCACCGACCCGGACGTGGCCTGGGGGTCCATCCACCTCATAGATCAGCGATTCGGGCAGCTGCCAGTTGGCGAGAGCGTTGCCTTTCCAATCGTATTTCTGCTTCCAGTAGCCACGGAAACTTTCCTTGTCAAAATACATGATCTGCTTGCCGAAAATATAATAAGGATTTTTCGGCTTGGCTTCCACGATCCATACCGGCCGGAGCACCAATGCCATCTGTATGGGTGCCCACGCGATCAGGCCCTCGCCGGTTTTCCAGTCCTTTTCCTGTGAGGCGATCAGTGGCATTTCCGGGTAGTCGAAATGCCAGCCGTGCTCGGCGTCGGGGATCATGTCGGAGACCTCTTCACCGGGCTTGATTTCCTTCGGGAAACTGGGTTTGTCGAGCCCCGGTCCGTCGTAGCTGCCGAGGCTGAAGCCCTCACCGACCAGCTTGAATTCGAAATCTTCGGGCTTGCCATCGAAATAGGGGCCATCGTCCTGGGAGATATCCGAGCCCATGAAGCCATCGGCTCGATTCGCCGGGTTGATCGGCCTTATTCGTCGCAGGGCCGGCACATAAGCCCAGGCCTGGTCGTTCTTGTCGCCTTCGCGGTAGCGCCAGTTCAGCGAGACGATGCCGTTCAGATCGGCCGGTTCGCGCACCAGAGCGAGCGTTTTTGAGAGGAAATTGTCCGGGTTTTCGATTTCCTTCTGAAACTCGGGCACCTGGCCATCGTAATATTTGAAGTTGATCTCGGTTTCGATGCGCCGCAGGATGCCCTGGTCGCGGTCAACCCAGTTGATCGGCGTGTTGGTGTGGAACGAACCGGCCCAGAAAAGCGTGTAGATCGAGTTCCAGAGAGCCTTGGCTCCGGCTTGAGGATCCTTGGCGTCGATCGTCGGAAAGGGCCAACCGGTGATGACGCTGGGACGTTCGCCGGTCTTTATATCGACGACCGTACCCTCCTTGTTGATCGTGAAACGGCCTTCGTTCTTCTTCGAGATCTCGACCAACCGCGAGTCGTAGGGCTTACCCTTCAGATGGTCGATCTTGCGGACCGGATTCTGGTACTCACCTTTTTTGTAGAGCGTGAGGATTTCGGGCGGCAGCAGCCCCTCGGCGATCTGCCAGTTGTCCTTGCCGAGCATGGCGCCATCGGGAAGCTCGCGTATTTCATCGACGCCGGCATTTGCCGTGGCCGCCGTGAACAACGTCAAGGCAAGAGCGAGCAACGCAGAAGTCGTTCTCCCGGCGCGTTGCCGCGAGTTTGACAAGACTATGAACTGGCGGATCGATTCCATCGAGAGGCCCTCCGAGCCGATTTCGATTTTCCAACGACGGGTCGCCTCGGCGACCCACCCGGCTGAACCTATCCCGATGACGGCCCGCGAAGCTAGCGCTGCAGGTTTCGCCCGGGAGATTGGCCAAATCGGGCCAGTCTGACGCCGCGTGTTCCGCCAACCCGGGCGCGGCAGCGTTTGCAGCGATCGCGGGCGCGGCGACCTGCCGGGAGCTGCCCGAACGCCTCTCCCTCAGCCCCGGACGCTTCGCAGCGATTGCACCAGGTCGTGCTCGGCCGTGAAACCGGTGGCCTCCCGAAAGGCGCGACCGTCGATCGTGCAGGGATATTTCAGGAAATCGACGGCGTCGCTTGGGGCCGGCGCCAGGCCCAGCGAGAAAAGCGTCCCCACCAGGGCCCGGCAGAGGGGATCGGGCAGGGAGAGGGCCGTGCCCCCGGCCAGACGGATGCCGCTGCGCAGCGACAGGGCACCGGGCCCGACAATATTGAAGATGCCGCGTTGGTTGCCCTCGACGCAAAGGGCGATGGCGCGGGCGAGATCATCCTCGTCGATGAATTGAAGCATCGGGTCGAAACCCGTCACCACGGGCGAAAAATCGAGCCGCAGGTAGCCGGCCATGGTCGAATGGGCCCGCCGCCCGAGTGCGCTTACCGGCCGCAGGATGGAGGTGGCGATTTCGGGGTAGCGCCACAAAAAAGTGGTCGCGAGGCCGTCGAGTTCGGCCAGGTCGCGGATGTCGGGGTAGTGCCGACTGACGCTCAAAGGCGTGTCCTCGTCCATGTAGAACGGGTTCTCGGGCAGCGCCCCGTAAACGTAGGAACTGGAGAGGACGATGACGCGCCGCACCTCATGCGCGGCGCAGAGGTCGAGCAACTTCTTGGTCCCGACGACATTGACATCGTGGCGAAGCGTCTCGTCGAAGGTGTGGCGCACCGATCCGAGGTGCAGCACGGTGTCGGGCCGTTCGCGGCGAAAAATATCGTCGGTGCCCTTCTTGCGCAAGTCGACGCGATGCAGCGTCAACTCTCGCGGCCGACCCGGCCAGACCGCGGTATCGAGGCCCACCACCTCGTGCTTCTCGAGCAGCCGACGCGCGACCAGCCGACCGATCGCCCCGGCGACACCTGTGATCAGAACTTTCATTGGTTTTGCCAAGTTCGGGGACGGGGGCCGCCGGGTCAAGCGGCGGGCTTGTCGGGAGTCGGGGTGGATCGTGGAGCGATTTGAAGGCAGGGTGGGGTGGGATGGGAATCGGGAAGACTCGCTGGCTTCGCCCGGCGCTTTGGGCTGCGCTCGCAATCGCCCTCGGTGTGGCGTTGCGGGCCTTGCCGGCGGCCGAGATGCTGGAGACCTTCCGGGCCTGGGCCGCAGCCCGGGGCGTGGCCGGGCAGGTGGCCTTCGCCCTGGTCTACGCGCTTTGCGTGGTGCTCTTTGTGCCGGCTTCCGTGCTGACGCTGGGTGCCGGAGCGGTCTATGGACTGGGGCCGGGCCTGGCCGTGGTGCTGGCCGGCGCCACACTCGGGTCTCTTCTCAGTTTTTGGCTGGCGCGCGGCATCCTCCGCAGCCGGGTGGAGCAGTGGGTCGCGGCCAATCCGCGCGTGCAGGCGCTCGATCGGGCGGTGGCACTTTCGGGCGCCCGGATCGTGTTCCTGGTGCGGCTCTCGCCGATCTTTCCCTTCACGCTCAGTAACTATGTTTTTGGGCTGACAGGCGTAAGTGCGGGCGGCTACGCGCTTGCGACCATCGTTGGCATGATCCCCGGCTCGATCGCCTACGTCTATCTGGGTCTGGCTGGTGCGGATGCGGCGGTCGGTGGCGAAATTGACGCGGTGCAAACGATGTTGCAGGTCCTCGGGGCGGCGTCGGCGCTGCTGGTGACGCTGCTCGTCGCGCGGCTTGCGAGCCGCGCCATCCGCGAGGCCGGGGTCGCTGGTAGCGATTAGCCCGGGCCTTGGCGCTTCGTTGCCGGACGGTCTACAGGCGTCGTCGAAGCGGCGCGATCGGCGCCTGATTCGTTTCCCGAGGTGCCACGATGAAAGCACTTGTTTTCGAAAACCATCTTCCGAAACTGATCGCGACCGGGATCCTATCGCGCTTCACTCCGCGTGCCTTCATCGGCCCGCTGGCGCCGATGCAGATGCGTGATCTGCCCGATCCGGTGTTACCTGCTGATGATTGGCTTGTCATGAAGCCGCATCTTTGCGGTCTCTGTGGCAGTGACTACAAGCAGGTTTTCATGAAAGGAAGTTTTGACAATCCCATGACCGGGATGATCTCCTTCCCGCAGGTTCTGGGGCATGAAGTTGTCGGCACGATCGAGCGGATCGGTCCCGACGTGCGGCAGCGTCGTGTCGGCGAGCGCGTCGTGCTGAACCCCTGGCTTTCCTGCGTGACGCGAGGTCTGCCGCCTTGCGAATGGTGTCAGCGCGGCGAGCTGGCGCAATGCCTCAACTTTACCCGTGGTCACCTCACGCCGGGC
>VFKT01000313.1 GCA_009885395.1 Deltaproteobacteria bacterium
ACGCGACGGATCGACGATCGCCGGGACATAACCCGATTCGGCCTCCTGCAGGTCGCTCGCCATGTCCACGAGGTCGGACGAGGGCTGGCGCGGCAACACGGAGAGCTGCTTGAGCGAGGGGAGGTAGGCGAGATATTCGCCATTGGCGGTCGCCGTGAAGCCACCGACAGTCACGACTTCTGCATCGACTGGCGTGCCTTCACCCATGACGACCCGGGTATCGTAGCGCACCACGCGACCGGTATCGGTCATTTCGCGCAACATCTCGACCCAGAGCTGCTGCAACTCGTTGATCGACGGCAGCGCTTTTCCCTTTGCAAGTTTCACCAGGAAATCGTCGCGGTCGGGGTAGCGCGCACTGATCATCGAGTTGAGCGCCACACTCGAAACGTCCTGGGCCACCTGACGGGTGACGCCGAAGAGTTCACCGAGGTTGCCTTCACGGGCCCGCAGCAAACCTTCCAGCTCGCGCAGCTTCAGTTCATTGGTGTCGAACGCGGCAGAGAGTTCCTTGCTGCGGTTGTTGGCCGCTTCAAGGTCAGCCTGCGCCCGGGAGAGCAGGGCGGCCTGCTGGTTGCGGTCGGCGAGGAATTCGCGCTCGCGGGTCGAATCGACCTGGCGCCGCGCAGATTGGCTCGCTCGTGCCTTCTCGAGCAATTCATCCAGCGACAGGGCTGGCGGCGTCGGGATGGCCGTCGGCCGCGGGGCCGGCGTCACCTTCACCACCGGGCTGGCGACGGGAGTGGGGGCAGTCTCGGCGGCAAATCCGCTCGAGAGCGGGGCCGCGAGGGCGATCAAGAGCCAGGCTTTGATGCGAATCACGAGTCGACCTTCTTGGGGGCCTGGACCGGAACCACGAGCAGGTCCGGTGCGCCCATCTTCTTGGCCACCGCGAGGTTCGTCGCGAAGGCATGCTCGTAGTCGTCGTCGACGACCCAGGTTTTCTGGTCGGCGTCCCAGTATCCGGTCTCGCTTTGGTCAAGCGTCTGGTACATCAGCGCCACCCGGCCGATGCGGAGGAATTGGACGGTGCGCGCATCCTTGCCCTCGCCGAGTTGGCCGTCGTAGGCCTCGATGGTGTGTCCGTATTCCATTTCGATCTGATAGGCCTCGACGATCCGGCGATACTTCTCGGATATGGTCACGTCGGCGCGATCCATCATGGCGAGCAGCCCGGCCACGCGCTTGGCCCGCTCTTCGGGAAGGAAAGGCAGATCCAGCTTGACGAACTGCTCGAAGGTTCCAAGCATGCGCTTCATCAAGGGGCTCACTTCACGCGAGGTGGTCTCGATCTCCTTAAGCTGCACATTGATCTGCGCCATCTCTTCGAGCTGCGACGGAAGCTGCTCGGCAAGCTGGTCGTTGTAGGCCTGCACGCTCTCGGTCTCGTTCGTGACCTGGCGAAACTCGGCGAGCAGCTTCTGGGTTTCGTCGTCGAGCCCGTCGATCTTGTCTTGGGACGCCGCCGAGGCCCGCTGGCTGCCGGCTTCGGACGCCACCAGGTTGCGCAGCTTGGCGGGAGCGTCGGCCGACGGCGCTGCCGCCTGCGCCGCAAGGGGCAGCAGGGGCACGACGAGTGCCGCCAGCCACACGGCCAGCCGCCGACCGGGTCGGTCAAGCTGGGTAATCCTCTGCAATGTCCTGGGCATGATTCTTTTTCCCCTCACGGAAGACGGCAGAGCAATACGGGCACAGCTCTGCGGTGGCGCAGACTACGCGATTCCGCGCCGATGGCAATACGGGAAAGCCGCCGAGCGATCGAATTTAACAGGACGCGGCAGGAAAATCGGTTGAATGTGCCACACTCCGCGACGATGCGGGTGGAAAACACAGCGGGCATTCGGCAGGCTCCCTGCTAGACCCTGCGCCAAGGGGAGAGCTGATGTCGTCGATCGTTCGTACTGTTCTGCCTTGGGCCGCCGCGGCCATCACCAGCTCCGGCGTGCGTTCGCTGCTGCGAGGCACCGCCGAAGTGCGCCGGCGGGTGCGTGGCGAGCCCCATCGCGTGCTCTATTTCCACCAGATCGATGATCCCTACAGCCAACTCGCGGCCCAGGTTCTACCACGTCTGGCGCAGCGCTGGGACATCACGATCGAGCCCCATCTGGTCGGCCCACCGCCCGACGCCGCCGCACCCGAGCGCGAACGCCTGATCGCCTGGTCAAGGACCGACGCCGCCCGGGTCGCGCCCTTCTATGGTCTCAGGTTCCCGGTTTGCGATCGCCAGCCAACAACCGAGGCTCTGCGGCTCGCGACAACTCTGCTCGCCACGGCCTCGGCCGAAGATTTCGTGGCACAAGCGGCCGAGGTGGGTTCGGTTCTATGGAGTCTCGACGAAGACCGCATGGCCGCACTCGCGGCCAACCCGCCTGCCGGACTGTCCCCGGCCTCGGCCAGCGCTGTTGCCGCAGCCCTGCAACGTGGCGAAACCTTGCGGGCCGAACTCCACCATTATCTGGGCGCGATGTTCCAGTATGGCGGCGAATGGTACTGGGGCGTCGACCGCCTCTTCTACCTCGAGCGGCGCCTCTACGACCTCGGCATCGGGCGCCGGGGGGCCAGCACGACACCCTGCGTCAAGCGGCCCGATCTCTCGAAAACCACGACCGTCGGCGGCAGCGGCAAAGGCCTGACGCTCGAGTTCTACCCCTCGCTGCGCAGCCCCTACAGCTATATCGCGATGCAGCGCACCTACGCCCTGGCGAAACAATACGGGGTCGAACTCCTGCTGCGGCCGGTGCTGCCCATGGTGATGCGCGGCCTGCCGGTGCCGAAGGAAAAGGGTCGTTATATTATACACGACACCAAGCGCGAAGCCGACGAGGCCGGGATCGCCTTCGGTCATATCAGCGATCCGGTGGGTCGGCCCGTCGAGCGTGGTTTTTCGCTCTACCCCCATGCCTGCACAGAGGGTCGGGGCGCCGAATACCTGCTGGCCTTCGCCCGCGCGACCTGGTCCGAGGGCGTCGATTGCGGCACCGACGAGGGCTTGCGCCACGTCGTCGAGGCGGCGGGTCTTTCCTGGGAAGCGGCGCGGCCCTGGCTCGACGGCGAGGGCTGGCGGGACGAACTCGAACGCAACCGGCAACAAATGTTCGATCTCGGGCTCTGGGGCGTCCCGAGCTACCGTCTGATCGGAAAGGCCGGAGAGCCCGACCTGCCCGTTTGGGGCCAGGACCGGCTTTGGCTGCTGGAAGCCGAAATTCGACGCCGGGGTGGTTTTGTCGCCGCCTCGAGCGTCAACGCCTGAAACACGGACGCATTTCAAAAGCGCCGCAACTGGAGGAAAAGGATGGCTACGGATTTGCTGCTCTACGGAGCAAAAGGCTCACCCTTCGTGCGCAAGGTCGAGGTTCTGCTGGCCGAAAAAGGCCTTGCCTTCGAGATCGAGGCCGTGATGCCCTTCCCCGCGCCCGAGTGGTTCGTCGCGATCAACCCGGCCAAGCGCATCCCGGTGCTGCGCGATCGCTCGGTCGGCACCGAAGGCGCCGCCGGCACCATCCCCGATTCCTCGGCGATCTGCGCCTACCTTGAGCGCAAGCACCCCTCGCCCGTGCTTTACCCGCACGACGCCTACGGATACGGCCGCGCCATCTGGTACGAAGAGTACGCCGACTCGGAGTTGGCGCAGCGGATCGGCCTCGGCATCTTCCGCCCCACGGTGCTCAACCGGCTCTTCGGCCGCGAACCCGATCTCGAAACCGCCCGAAAAACGCTCACCGAAGCCCTGCCGCCGCAATTCGACTACCTCGAAGGCGAGGTCGGGGAGCGCGACTTCCTGCTCGGCCAGGCCTTGTCGATCGCCGACATCTCGATCGCCAGCCAGTTCGTCAACTTGGAGTACGCCGGCGGCCGAATTGACGCGCAGCGTTGGCCGCGACTCTCCGCCTATATTGCAAAACTGCACGCCCGGCCCTCTTTCGCCGCCTGCATCGCCACCGAGCGCAAGATATTCCCGCCCGCCGAGCCTCTGGTCTGAGAGCCCGGCGCACAGCAAGGGATGGCTCGGGTGCGCGACAGGGCCTTGGCGAAGCGCCTCTGGAGCGGCCCCGGCGATTTCCTACTGAGAAAAGTGCCTTGCTTGGCACGGCATGATGCCGGTAGCTTGAGCCAAGCCGTCGAAGGGAGGGAGCAGCGTCCCCGTCCTTGAACCAGGCCCATGCTGCCGCTGGCGGCCAACGCACCGCATAATGAGGAAGATCCAGATGCCCTATCGTCAGCCGAGAGCTACCCAACGAGGCTTGCGCCTCTTCCCGGCCGGCGCGCTCGCGCTGGCCTTGGGCCTGCTGGCGGCCACGCCGCACGCCGCAGCCCAAACCTGCGGCAACAGCATCGTCGAAGGGTCGGAAGACTGTGATCTCGGGGCCTCCAACGGCTCCCCGACCTCCTGCTGCGCGGCGGACTGCACCTTCGTCAGCGTCGGCACGAGCTGCCGCGCAGCGACCGGCACCTGTGACGTCGCCGAGACCTGCGATGGCCTGGACGCCGACTGTCCGCTCGACGACGTGGCGGCCGCTGCCACGGTCTGCCGCGCTGCGGCCAGCGACTGCGACGTCGAGGAAGAATGTGACGGCACCCTGAAAACCTGCCCGTCCAATGGTTTCGAGGCGGCCGCCACCGAGTGCCGCGCCTCGGCTGGTGATTGTGATGCCGCCGAGGACTGCAGCGGCAGCGCCGCAGCGTGTCCACCTGACGCGAAGCTCTCGTCCTCCACCGTCTGCAACGCCGCCGCCGGCGTTTGCGATGTCGCCGAAAACTGCACCGGAACGACCGACGATTGCCCGGCCGACGAGTTGCTCGACGACACTACCATCTGCCGGGCGACGGCAGGGATCTGCGATGCGACCGAAACCTGCGACGGCATGGAAGTCGACTGCCCGCTTGACGACTACGATGTCGGAACCATCTGCCGTCCGGCGGTTGGGCTCTGCGATTACGACGAGGAATGCGACGGCAGTGAACTCACCTGCCCCGAAGACATCCTCGAGGACGCCGAGGTCGAATGTCGCGGAGAAGAAGACGACTGCGATAAATTCGAGGAATGCAACGGCATCAGCGGCCAATGCCCGACCGACGTTTTCCAGTCCTCGGCGTACCTCTGCCGGGCCCGTGCCGGCGGTTGTGATCTGCCCGAGTCCTGCACCGGCCTGGACATCGTCTGCCCGGATGACGAGATCCGGATCGCGGATCGCATCTGCCGCAAAAGCGAAGGCATCTGCGATGTGGCGGAGGTCTGCGACGGCGCCGATACGGCTTGCCCGGCCGACGATTTTGAAGCGACCACAACCGTCTGCCGCGCGACCACAGGGCCATGCGACGTCGAAGAGACTTGCGATGGCCTTCTCGCCGAGTGCCCGATCGACGCACTCGCGATCGCCGGCACCGAGTGCCGCACGCCCGCAGACGTCTGCGACCTGGCGGAAGAGTGCAACGGCACCACCATCACCTGCCCCAGAGACCTCTATGACGACGATGGCGAGGTCTGCGACGACGGCGACGCGGCGACGACCGATGATCTTTGCATGGACGGTTTTTGCAATTGCGCCGGCGGCGATCTCGACGGCGACAGCCTGACCGATAATTGCGATACCGACGAAGCCGACGCGACGACAACCAAATTCCAGATGCGCTTCACCTGGCTGACGCGACCAGGACGGGTGGTCGCGACCGGCAGCTTTACGACAGGACTGCTGGGTGCCGGCGATATCTTCGACCCGCTCGCCGGCCTGCGCGTCCATGTCGAGGGTACCGTCGATACCGACGAGACGATCTTCTTTTCAGCTGCCGAGTGCCTGCCACTTCGCTCCGGCAGCTTTGATTGCCTAAAGACCGACCTCAGCGCCCGGGCGCGGTTCACCGCGCTCCGCAGCGGCGGCGTGGCTACCGGCACCTATAAATTCAGCATCGTGCTCAAGAGCGTCGAGGTGCCGGCGATCACCACGGCACCGATCATATTGACGATCACCGCGCGCGGCATCGATCGGGTCGCCACCCCGGGCGCATGTGTCCTCGGAACCCGCAGCATCCTCTGCCTCGGGCCCTGATTTGATGGTGTTCGAGACGATCGCCGATATTTCGATCGCCGGCCAGTTCCTGAACTTCGACGACGCCGGCGGCCGTCTTGACGCGTCGCGTTGATCGCGACTCTTCGACTTTATTGAAGGGCCGCACGCCCGGCCCTCCTTCGCCAGGACTGTTGCTTCGATTCCACCCACATACTGAGAAAAGTGCCTTGCTTGTCACGCCATGATGCGGGTAGCCTGAGCCAAGCCGTCGAAGGGACGGAGCAGCGTCCCCGTCCCTGAACCAAGCCCATGGTGCCGCTGGCGGCCAACGCACCGCATAGAGGAAGGTCCAAATGCCCGATCGTCAACCGAGAACCGCCGAACGAGCCCGCCGCCTCCTCCCGGTCTGGGCACTGGCGCTGGCCTTGGGCCTGCTGGCGGCCACCCCGCACGCCGAAGCCCAAACCTGCGGCAACAGCATTGTCGAAGGGGCGGAAGCCTGTGATCTCGGGGCCTCCAACGGCACCTCGACCTCCTGCTGCGCGGCGGACTGCACCTTCGTCAGCGTCGGCACGAGCTGCCGCGCAGCGACCGGCACCTGTGACGTCGCCGAAACCTGCACCGGCGCTTCCGATGCCTGCCCGGTCAACGGCTATCGAATTGCGGGTGCCGTCTGCCGCAGCGCCTTGACCGCCTGCGACGTGGCCGAGGAATGCT
>VFKT01000249.1 GCA_009885395.1 Deltaproteobacteria bacterium
AGCCCAGACCCTCATCCTTTTGCAGGCAGGCGAAAACCTGGGGCGCGAGTTCGACAATCTCCATGGTCCGGGAGAAGGCCCTGAACCCGCGCTCCTGTCAATTGCGAGAGGGTTCCCGCGGGCAACTGGGGCGGCCCACGGGCAACGCGGGTCATCCTCTGGGTCCGGAGGGCGCTCGCCGCAGCGACCCTCCGAACGTCCAGAAGGAGGAAACTAGAGCGAAACTCCGCTGCGGAGGAGAGGCCGCGCGAACGTTTCTTCAAAAGACCTTGCCGGCCGTCGCAGGCCCGGACGGGCCCGACGAGAATGGAGCGGCGTGAATACGGCCGGCGGCAGGGTCACCCTCTGTTGATCGGCCTCCGCATCTGCGGGGTTTAGCGAAAAGAGGCGCGACCTCGCGCTGCGTGCCTGCAGTTCAGTTCGCGCCGCCTGCACCGCTTCGGCGGCAAGTTCTCCCGAGAACCTCAAGCCAGCCTTGCTTGTGGACGGGCTGGCGCTGATCGACTACGCCGACGCCGAGAGGTTGAAAATGGTTCAGGAATCAGTGCTCTTGGTCGAAAAAGAAGGCGGTGTCGCGACGCTGACCATGAACCGCCCGCGGGCGCTGAACGCGCTCTCGTTGGAACTCCGTAACCAGCTCGCACGGACATTCACCGAACTCGCCGAGGACGACTCGATCCGCGTCGTGATCCTGACCGGCGCCGGCCGGGCCTTTACGGCGGGGATCGACCTGAAGGAGCTCGGCTCCGGGACCAGCGGCATCACGGCGGAAGCCGCAGTGAGGGTCGAAGATCCGGTGCGGGCGCTCGCCCGACTGCCACAACCTGTGATTGGCGCAGTCAATGGCTTTGCGATCACCGGTGGCTTCGAACTCGCACTCGCTTGCGACGTGCTCATCGCCTCTACCGAAGCAAAATTTGCCGATACCCACGCCCGGGTCGGGATCATGCCCGGCTGGGGCCTCAGCCAGCGCCTCTCTCGCGTGGTCGGCACCTACCGCGCCAAGGAGATTTCGCTGACCGGCAATTATCTGGAAGCCAGCCGCGCCCTGGAATGGGGCCTGGTCAGCCGCGTGGTCGCTCCCGAGGCTCTGCTCCCCACGGCGCGAGCCATCGCTGCCGATATGCTCTCCTGCGATCCGGTCCTGTTGCGTGGCTACAAGAAAATCATCGACGATGGTTTTGCCCTGCCCTTCGGCGAAGCCAGCCGACTCGAGCGCCAGCGGTCGACCGAATTCTCGCGCGGCATCAGCGCCGACAGCGTCGAGACGCGCCGGCGGGATGTCCTCGCGCGGGGGCGCAGTCAGGCCTTGGCCTGAGCGCTGGCCCCAAGAGCCCCAAGATGCCGCACAAATTTCGGATACGACTGGTTCTCGGTTTGGCTCTGCTCGGCCCGGTCGCCGTCACCCACGCCGCCCCGGACGGACTTCGGCCCGAGGCCACGGCGTCCTCGGCCTCAGTCTTCCCACAGCCCCGCGATGAGAACGGCCGCTTCCTGAATCTTGCTGGCGAGATCGAACGCGCCGGCCCGGGCGTCACCTTGCCCTTTTTTTTGCGCCGGATTGGCAAGATCTGGAGCGGGCGCGAAGCCTGGACCGCGCCTTTGTTCAACGACGGCAGCGGCCTTATCAAGCCGCCCGCAGAGGGAACTTTGCGTGCGACATGGATCGGGCACGCGACATTTTTATTGCAATTGCCGGCCGGCAACGTCCTGACCGATCCGATCTGGTCGGAGCGGGCAAGCCCCTTCTCGTTCGTCGGTCCGGAGCGCTTGCACGCTCCGGGAGTGGCGCTTGATTCTCTACCGCGCATCGACGCGGTGGTCGTCTCCCACAACCATTACGACCATCTCGATCAGCCGAGCCTCGGCGAAATCGCGCGCCGCAATCCCGAAGCGATCTTCGTGGTGGGCCTCGGCAATGCGCCGCTGCTCGTCGACGCCGGCGTCGCCCCGGGCCGCATCCGCGAACTGGGTTGGGGCCACGCGACAATGCACCACGGGCTCACGATCACGGTCCTGCCCACCCAGCATTGGAGCCAACGCTGGACCGGCGACCATAACGAAGACCTCTGGGCCTCGTTCTCGATCGCCGATGGCGAAGAGCGGATTTATTTCGGCGGCGATTCGGGGTACTTCAAGGGCTACCGGGCGATCGGCGAACATTTTGGACCCTTCGAACTGGCGGCCTTGCCCATCGGCGCCTACGACCCAGCGGAAATGATGCGGCCCTTTCATATGAACCCCGAGGAAGCCGTCCAAACGGCGCGCGAGCTCCGAGCCCGTCGCATCGTCGGTATGCATTTCGCGACCTTCGATCTCTCCGACGAGGCCCCGGCCGAACCTCCACGCCGCCTGGCCAAGGCCGCACGAGCCGCAGGCTATTCGGAGGCTGACGCCTTCGTGCTGCAGATCGGCGAAACCCGCCTGCTCGGAGGCGAGCCGGCCGTCGCCGATGCCGACGCCGGCCGGAAACAGCCCCGCAGATAAAGCCGGTGCAAAGCGACCTGACAGGGGAATCCGCCCGCACCGGCCACGACCACGCCGATCCTCGCGATCACCTCGAACGCAGCCTCAGCCAGGGCGATACCCTGATGCTCGCCGTCTCGAGTGTCATCGGTGTCGGGATTTTTCTCACCCCCGGCGCGGTCGCCGGGCTTGTGCCCGAGCCGCGGCTCTTCCTGCTCGCCTGGCTGGTGGGTGGAGCGCTCTCGCTCGCCGGCGCGCTGGCCAACGCCGAAATGGGTGCGATGTTTCCGCGTGCCGGCGGCGATTACGTCTGGCTGCGGCACGCCTTTCATCCGCTCGCCGGCTTCCTCGTCGGCTGGCTCACCTTTTTTGTGATCTACGCCGGTACGGTCGCCACGCTGGCGGCGGGCTTTGCCGAGAGCGTCGCGCGTTTCGTGCCACTCTCGCCGACCGCTCGGCTCGGCGTCGCGCTGGCGGCGATCCTCGCCACCACGGCGCTCAACGTCCGTGGCGTGCACCTCGCGGCGCGCTTCAACGATATTACCGGTTGGTTCAAGGTGCTCGCGCTGGCCGCCCTCGTCCTGGCAGGCTGGCTGGTCACGCCCAAACCACTCGCAGCGGCAGCGACCGTGGCCCCGGTCGGCGAGACCACTCTGGTCGGTTTCACGCTGGCCCTCTCACCGATCCTCTTCAGCTACCTCGGCTGGAACGCGCCGGTCTACGTCGCCGGTGAAATTCGCGATCCCCAACGCACCTTGCCCCGCGCCCTCTTTATCGGACTCGGCCTTTGCACAATCCTTTATTTATTGACAAACGCCCTCTACCTGCACGCACTGCCGGGTGGCCGTCTGGTGGGCGCCCCGGCTGCCGGCGACGCCGCGGCGCAAGCTCTCTTCGGTGCGCTCGGCGGCCGCCTCATCGGCACGCTGATTCTGGTCTCAGTGCTCGGCTGCCTCAGCGCAACCGTGCTGGTCGGGCCGCGCATCGCCTACGCGATGGCCCTTGACGGACATTTCATTCGCGGCGTGGAGCGGGTTCATCCCGTGCATCGCACGCCCCACGTCGCGCTCTGGTTGCAGGCCGCGGTTTCGGCCGGGCTGCTGCTCGTGCTGCAACGTTTCCCGAGCGTGCTCGATTATACGACGTTTGCAATCGTATTAGCGACAATGGCAGATGTGGCCGCACTCTACATGCTGCGCTGGCGACGCCCCGACCTCGAACGGCCTTACCATGCTCTCGGCTACCCTCTCCTGCCGGCGCTCTATTTCATCGCCAATGCCGGCATCGCACTTGGCATGGCCTTCGGGCGACCGCTCGAATGCCTTAGCGCGCTCTGCGTCGCCGCAATCGCCCTGCCCTTCTGGTGGTTGCTCGACAAGCAGAGCGCGACCGAAACCTGAAGCGACGCTTTACGGTCGCACCGGGCCCTGGCCGGCTCAGCCGAAGCGCGCGATGAGTCCGGCACGCGGCATGATGCCGACGCTGGGCAGGCCGACCGCCTGCTGGTAGCGGGAGTTGGTGAGATTGTCGATCGCAATATACGTTTCCAGCCAGTCGAGTGCCTGCCACGACACCGCCAGATCGAGCAGCGCGTAGCCCGCAAGCGGCACCGGTTCGACGCCGGTCGGCACCGAGGCATCGAGCGTGGTGCTGACGAACAGGGCTTCGAGCCGGGTCCTCACCCCGGCGAAGGGCTCCCAGAGCAAGGCCACGCCGCCGACCCATTTTGGTCGGTTCAGCAGAGGCACCGAGGAGTCGACGTTCGCGACCTCGTTCCAGGTCGCGAATGCCGAGAGTTCGACCGCCTCGATCGGGCGTCCTCGAGCGCCGAACTCGACGCCGCGCGACTCGACCCGACGCAGGTTTTGCAAGCGAAAGGTTTGAAGGTCGAAATCGATCAGATCGTCGACGTCGATCTCAAACCAGGTGGCACTGAGTTCGGCCCGACCGTCGGCGAGGCTCCATTCGACACCGGCATCATAGCCCGTGCCGCGCTCGGGCTGCAGATCCTTGTTGCCGACCAGCGGGTTGGCGAGGGCGTAGAAGCTCGGCAGCTTGAAGCCCTTTCCCCAACTGGCCGCGCACGTCAATCCAGTTTCTCCGGCCGCCCAACTGCCAACGAAACGCGGTGTCACCTCGGTGCTGGCAGCCTCGGGGATATCGACCCGCAAGCCGCCCTGCAGCATGAACCCGGCCCCTGGGCGCAGCAGCCCCTCGAGGAAGGGCCCCCCCACGGCCCGACTGAGTCGATAATCGGCCGCACCCGGGATGGTCCCGCCGCCGTAGACCAGATCGCCCTCGCTCTTGCCCTCTTCGTAGGAGACATCGGCACCGCCGGTCACGTCGAGCAGCGCCCAGGGGTGGGCTGTTGCTTGGCTTGATAGTGTATAGCTTTGGTAGCGGTCGTTGGTCCCCGGCTCGGCCGGTACTTCCGGCGGTACGCCGGGCGACGAACGTTCCTCCCAGCGCTGGGTCGAGGTCAGCCAGACCGCGCCGTCGATCCCGCCAAGCAGGCTATCAGCGAGTTCGCTTTCGCCAACCAGACCGAGGTCGAGTTCTTCGAGTTGTCGATGCTCGAATTGACCTTTCAGAATTGCGTATTCCGGCCCACCGCTGAACTCCGGGTAAGCGGCACTGTCGGCGCCGACGAAGCGCAGCGTAGCGCGCAACTCGCCCGCCTCTCCGGTCGGAAAGATCGGCATCTGGCCGGTGGCGAAGAACTCACCACCGCGGTAGCTGCCAAGTTCGGACGGCACTCCATCGTCCATCCACGAACCCACGACCGAGATCCCACCGGGCCCGACCGGGCCGCTGGCCTCGCCTTTGATCGAGTAATACCCCAACCGGCCACCGGCGACCTCAATCGTCGAGCGCGGTGTTTCCCCGGCGCGGCGCGTGACGATATTGATCGCACCGGCGAGGGCATCCGAACCATGCACCGCCGAGAGCGGACCGCGCACCACCTCGATCCGCTCGATACCGTCGGTCCCCAGAGTCGAGAGGTCAAACGAGCCGCCACGGGCATTGGTCGGATCGTTGACGGCGATACCATCAATCATAACGAGCGTATGGTTTGGGTCGAGGCCTCGCATATAGATATCGGCCCGGCTGCCGCGGGCGCCGGGCTGCTCGACGTAGATGCCCTCGAGGTGCCGCAGGGCCTCGACCACGCCATCCCAATGCTGCGCCTCGATCGTCTGGCGATCGATGACGTCGACCGCGCCGGGAATCTGCAACAAAGGTTGGGGCGAGCGGCTCGCGGTCACGGTGAGGTGTTCGGCCGGGGCAAGCTTTCCTTCATCGCTCAGGGCCATCGGCGGCCCCTCGGCGAGAGGCGTGCCTGGGACCGGGCCCGGGCTGTCGGCGCTTCTTTCCTGGAGGAGTGGGGCACCAGCGCGATATTTGCTCGGCACACTCGCGGTCTCAGCGCTCTCGGCGCTTGCGCCCTGAAGCAGTGCAGCCAGCAGCAGCGCACAGGATTTGAGGCTTCCCCTCGGCATACCTGTCGCTGCTCCGCCCCAAGCGAGCAGAACATGGGCCGCACCGGTCTCGCAACCCGGTCGAACCGAAGCCTCGGACAAAAGCAGGGGGCCGCCCCGATCCGGCGTGCACGGGCAAGGGGCCCGCGCCTCGCGGCTGCCTGGCTTGGCTTCGCTCGAATCTCGAGAGGACCTGCACTGGCCTCCGCTCCTGCCTCCCGGGCTTAGCTCGGGTGCGAGGGTCCCGGGCCTCCGCATCTCGTCGCACGGCTCTTCGACGCTTTGCGTCAGGGAAGTCCCCCTTCCATGGACCCGCTTGACAGCTAAGGGGTAGGTTGGAAAGGTTCGATAGATCCGCCTGGTGCCTCGGGATGTTCGCGTCCCCTGACCAGGCCAATTTTTGACGTTCGCATCAGAGGAGGTTTAGACTCATGGGATTCAAAGCAACTGCAGCAACGCTGCTCATCGGCTGTGCAGCTTTGACGGGCGCGTGCGCCAATCCGGGGCAAGACCTCGGCCGCATCGAGGCCAAGGTGGATAACCTCGCGGCCCAGCAGAAGGACACGCTCTCGAAGCTCGAGGATCTCGATAAGGGCCAGAAGGACCTCATCGTCAAGACGGCGGCAGCCGCGCGCCCAGCCGCCGCTGGCCCCGCCGCCGAAGATCCGAACAAAGTCTATGACATCCCGGTCGGCAAGTCGGCGACCAGAGGCCCGGCCGACGCCAAGGTCACGATCGTCGAGTTCTCGGACTTCCAATGCCCGTTCTGCGCCCGCTCGGTGGAGTTGATCGACCAGATCACGGCGGCCTATCCGAAGGACGTCCGCGTCGTCTTCAAGAACTTCCCGCTCTCCTTCCACCAGCAGGCGATGCCCGCCGCCAAGGCCGCTATCGCAGCCGGCAATCAAGGCAAGTTCTGGCCCATGCACGACAAGATCTTCGAAAACTCAAGCAAGCTCACCGACGCCTCCTACCCTCTCTGGGCCAAGGAACTGGGCTTGAATGTCGAGCAATTCAACAAGGACATGGCCTCGCCAGAAGTCCTGGCGCAGATCAACGAAGAGATGAAGGAAGCTGCCGCCGCCGGCGTCCGTGGCACGCCGACCTTCTACATCAACGGCAAAAAGCCCGCGGGTCGCAGCCTCGAGATCTACAAATCCATCATCGACGAAGATATCAAGGCCAAATCCTGACGAGCACGCAGGTTTGATTCCCGTCGGGGGACCGCTCCCCGGCGGGGACGTGCGTTTAATTTTCTGCCGAAAGTTTAATTTTTCGGCGAGACCGCGAGCTCTGCTTTCCCGAAGCCGCAGCACCTCGGGCGATCCCCAGTCGGCCCCAGCCCGTTCGCCGCCTTGGCGCCTCGACGTCCCGGGGTCGGCGGCAGAGGTCTGCTCTCCTGGTCCAACCCCGCCGCCGACCGAAGGGCGTAAGGGCTTGCCCAATCTCTCTGCAGCGACAGTTCCCGGCAAGTTTCCGGCCAGACTCGATCTGCCCCGGGCGGGCCACCAGAGGACCGCCGCACGAAAGGCCCCGTTCGATAATTTTTGGCAGCGACGCAGACGTCAGGGCATCGTCCGCATGGAAGTCCGGGTGCGCAAGGAAGATACCCCTCTTGTCCGCAGCGTTGCCCAGGCCCTCGGAGATCCCGGTTTAGCTGCCGCTGCGCGCAGCCTTCTGAAGGCCCGGTTCGGCACGCCGACCTCGACCGGATTGAAGTCGCTGCTGGCTTCGGCGCCACTCGACGGCATCGATCTGGAACGTGCACGGGATCCAGGACGGCGCAGGCCCCTATGAACTTCCTGATCGACACGAACATCATCTCCGAGGTCCGCACGGGCCTCGTTGCGATACCGCAAGTAGCGAACTGGGTTGATGGATCGCTCGCGACAACGGCAAAAATTTCCCCGCCTGACTCTGCTCACCTGCAACGAAGCTGACGTGGTCGGGCTCGGCGTCGCTGTCTTGAATCCGTTCAATGCCTCCGCCACCGAAAGCTGATCCCGCCTGGTCGCAGCGTCCCGAGGTTGAAAAATCTCCCGGTTTGCAAGATTCCCCGAAACTGCGAGATTCCCGAACCTTGCGCCGCACGTTCTTTCTGACGCTTGGAGCCTTGGCCCTCGGCGCGCTCTCTGTCGTTTGCCTGCAAACCGGAATCGGCTTTCGCTGGGTGCTGGCGCCCGCCGTGGGAGCGCTCGGCCTCGGCCACCTTGAAGCGGAATACGGCCGGGTCTCGCTGGGCGGACGGATCGAGGCGCGCGGGCTGCGCTACGCCTCGCCCGACGGTGGACTCGGGTTGAAAATCGCGCAGGTCAAGGCGCGCATAGCCCCGCTCTCCCTTGTTTCCGGGGCTCTCGTGCACATCGACAGCGTCGTCGCCGACGGCCTGCAGGTGGAAACGAAGCCTGACGGCGCCACCGATGCCACCTCAGCCAACGGCCCGGACACGGACGTCCCAACCGCAGTAGCGAGCGCGGCCGACGCGCCGGGGGATCCGACCGCCGTCTTGGAATCGACTCTGACGCTGCCTTTTTCAATCGGACGCTTTCGTATCAACGCGCTTCGCCTTACCGCCGTGGACAGCGGCGGCGAAACGACGCGAGTTGGCCCGGCTACGCTCTCAGGGGAAGCTTTTGCGCCCGGCAATCGGGCCAAGCTGGCGTTCGACGGCCCCTGGAGCACGAGCATCGACGCCGCAGCGGAACCCTCTGTCGAATTTCCCGCCAGCGCCGCGCCAGCACCCCGCAAAGGAAGACTCGAACTCCGCAGCGAATTCGAATTCGACCCCTTGGGCGGCCTGATGAAATGGAGTCTCGGGTTGAAGGCCACGTCAACCGAGCCGGGCAAGACCACAACAGTACTTGATCTCGAGGGTGAAGGAGCTCATGCGCAGGACGACAAGATCAACGCGCACCTGTCGATCGCGGCAGGAAAAGAGGGCGCCCCACCCGGCCGCATCAAGGGCGAAGTCGAAGTGCGAGGCTTTTCCGAGACGCGCAGCATCGAAGACCTCGACGCCACAGCCCGGTTCGATCTACTTGAACTCGATCTCGGTTCGCTCAATGATTTCCTCCCCGGCGGGATGGGACCAGATATCGAACGGGGAACTGTTGCTGGGCATATCAGCCTTGTCGCTGAGGATCGCGCCCCATTTTCGGCCGAGGCAGAACTCTCGTTGCGCTCGCTGGCGCTGCGCCTCCCCGGGCTGCCGGTCTTCGACGGTCAACTTTTTTTTGCCGGGACCCTGCACCCCAACGAAAAATCACTGGAGGTGCGCTCTCTCAAGCTCGGCCTCGACCTTGATGGCAAGCGTCGTATTTCGGCAAACCTCAACGAACCTCTCTCGCTGGACCTGAACCGCAAAGCCAGCACCCCCGCGAACGGAACTGCGGCCCGGCCTGATGCAAAAGCAAAATTCGATCTGCTCCTCTCCGGGCTTCCTCTCCGCGCCCTGGCTCCACTCGTGCTCGAGTCGCCTGAGAATCTACAGAGCGGCACACTCGACGGGACTTTATCCATGACGATTGCCGCAGGTGGACAAAACATCGAAGCCAAAGGCTCGGCCCGCAGCACCGACGTCCGGATTCTCGAAGACGGGCGCGGAATCGCATTGCCCAACCTGAGCACAGAGCTCAGCTTCGAAATCGCAGAACTCGAGAAAATGACCCTCACGCAGGCCCGCATCCGGCAGAGTCAGGGCGAGATCCTGGTAAAGGGCACCGTCGATAGAACTTCCCCCGCAGACACAGGCCCCCGCTACGATCTCAGCCTGACGACCCACCATTTCGCCCTGCGACCCTGGCTCGATGCCCTGCTGCTTGACCCTGGCTCCGACGCAGGCCCATTGCCGCTCGAAGGCAAGCTTACTCTGCGACACCACTCGAGCGGAGCGGTTCTGCTGGACGGCAACCCGACAATCGTCCTGGGATTGCCGAAGGGCGGCAAGCAGGTGGTCGCTCTTCAGCTCAAGGGCAGATTTGAAGAGCGGGGGGAAAAAAGACTCGATGCAACTCTCAGCGCGCCGGGAAAGCCGGGAAAAGTTGCCCTGCTCCTGCGAACGGAAACAACGGACAGGGACGGCAGGGCGCCCCTCAAGGTCGAGGCGAGTGCGTCCGACCTTGAACTCTTGCCATGGTTGGCCCTTTTCGGAGTCGAGAGCGAGCCCTGGGCGGGACCGCTTACGCTTTTTGGCAAGACTGAATTAGGCGTCTCCATCGACGGCGCGGTCGAGCTGCAAGCGAACCAGAGCCTCACCTTCCTGCTTCCCGGCGATCAGGGTTCCGCCGTGCTCGCGCTCGACGCGAAGGGGACACTCGCGAAATCCGGGGCTCTCTCGATCGCCCTTCAGGCGCGTCGACCCACGGCCAGCGGAGCCCTTGATTTAAAGCTGACGCGCCAACCCGCAGGCGCAGCCAGCGGACGAGAGCATCTATCAGCGAAAGCCACGATAGAGAATCTCGACCTGACGCCCTGGCTGCGACCCTTCATCGACCCGCACCGCGAGACCCCGCCGGTAGCCCCGGCCCCGCCCGGGGCGAGCACGCCGAGGCCCGGCAAGCCGCCAAGCGGCGCGGCCGATCTAGCGCTCGCGGCGGCGCGGCCCGTCCAATCCCCAGCACCTGCAGCCAACCCGAGAGCCGCAGGGCCGACAAGCCGTGCCCTCGTAAAGCCATCCTCCCCCAACGCGGATCTCGAGCTGACACTCGAAATCCGCTCCAGCCGCTACCGCGAGGTCGAAATCGGCTCTCTCAAAGCAGACATCACGCGCCGCGCCGGTTCAACTACAGGCAAGCTCGAGTCGTCCGGCCTGGCGGGAGGCAAACTCCACGCCGGCTTGACGTTTGGGATGGATGCCGACGACCCGATGCGTTTCTCAGCCGACGCCAAAGACGTCCGCCTGAAACCCGTAATGGACGCATTCGCCGGGCAGCGGCGGATCGATGGAAGCCTCGATTTGAACGCTGAGGGAACATCCGACAGCTCGCGCGGAAACGCGTTGATCGACGGACTCGACGCCAGCCTTCGCTTCGACGTCAGCCAAGGTCGCATGGAGGGCTTCGAAGTCCTCAGCGTACTGGCCGACGCCACCGGGGTCGAAGCCTTCGCAGAGCTGAGCTTCTCCTCCTTCGGCGGCGACCTCGAGGTCCGCGACGGTACGCTTGAAATCAAGAAGGCCGACGCGGGCGGCAGCCTGACCAACGTCAAGGCGGGAGGTACCGTCGATCTGCGTCGGCCCGGCGCATGGGATCTCACCCTCACCCCGCACGTCGGACCGAGCCTCGCCCGCCGGCTGGGCAGACCAGCGCTGCTTGGCGGTCTGCTCGAAAGCGCGGAGGGCTTCTTCGCCTTGCCGGTGGTGGTCCGGGTCAGCGGCCCATTAGGCGAACCGCTATTCTCCGTCCGTACGGCAAACCCCCAAAACGTGATTGCCGACCACGGCGGGCGCGTCGTCACCGATCTCCTCGACACGATAAGCGGTGGCCTCATCGGCCGCGCTCTCAGTGGGATCGGTGACGGCCTCTTCGGCGCTTCGACCCCGCAGCCCATCAAGCCAACAGCGACGCCGGCCCCGTGATGACTGGCCCACCCAACGCCCGCCGTCCCAGAGCTGCCGACGTGCTGCGAACCTTTCTTGCGTTGGCGGCGATTTTTCCCGGATTGCTGGCCGGCTTGGCCGTGCTGCTCACGACACGGGACCGCCGCCGCGCGATCAACCGCGCCATCGACCTCTGGGGCCGATACGGCCTCGCCGCAGCCGGCGTGAAACTAGTCGTAAATGGCGCTGAACATCTCAAAGCGCCGCGCCCCGCCGTGTTCATCCTGAACCACCAGAGTGGCATCGATCCGATTCTGGTCTGTGCGCTGCTGCGCCGCGATCTCATCGGCATTGCCAAGCGGGAAATCAGATACAACCCCCTGCTCGGACCCGCCTTCGCCTTTGCCGGCGTGGTTTTCGTCGATCGCTTCGACCATGCCCGCGCTCTCGAAGCGCTGGCGCCTGTAATCGATCGCCTGCGCGAAGGCTTCTCGGTGGCGATCGCGCCCGAAGGGACGCGCAGTTTGGCCACCGAACCGGGCCGCTTTCGCAAGGGCGCTTTTCACCTGGCGATGGCCGCCGGCGTGCCGCTGATCCCGATCGTGATCCGCGACGCGCGCCTGATCCTGCCAAGGGGCGGGCTGGTGATGCGCGCCGGCAGCGTTCACGTCGTGGTCCATCCGCCGATCGACACCCGGAGCTGGGACCCCGCCGATCTCGATCGGCACATAGAAGAGGTGAGAGAACTCTACCGGCGCACACTCCCAACGAGCACCGCGCCCTGAAATCACCGGCCCAGGCAATACTCCACGGGTCGGCTGAGAAATTCCTCGAGCGGAATAGCGTCGTCTCCTACCAAGAGCGTTCGCTCAGGATGAAACGTCTCGACGAAGAGCGCCAGTCCGCGATGCGCGACCGGTGCGCGACCGCTCTTGACCTCGATCGCCACAATCTTACGACCGGCACGCAGCACGAAATCCACTTCCCGATTGCGCTCGCGCCAGTAGAAAATGTCGCAGCTTCCACAGGCGGCCGGGTTGACGAGATGGGCGCCGCCGGCCTCAGTAGCGGCGCCGCCAGAAGGCGTCGATCGCGCTTTCGCCCTCGGTCGAGGAACCAGCCTCGACACTGAGGCTTGGGGTGATCCGGTACTGAACCTGCACCGAGGTGCCGACCAGACCGCCGAGCTGCCGGGCGGTACCGCCCACCGGACCGCCGAAATCCTGGCCGACCGAGACGAAAACATCGTCACCGAGATAACGGCCGAGGCCGACCGTGCCCGCGGTATCGCCCGCCGGCATGCGAAACGACAGGCTGGTCAAGCCCAAACGATCGAGCACCGAACCTTCCAACTGCGGCGCGACGTAGGAGGCCAGGAGCGCCAGCGCCTGCTGCTGCACGACGCTGGTCTGCTCGGCCGAAATCTGCGAGGTCGGCTCGCCGAAGAGCAGCACCGATACCACATCGCGCTCCTCGAGCGGCGGCACGCTGGATAAGCGCACCCGCGGTGCCGAGACCGGGCCCTCAAGCGAAACCCTTACCTCGTAATGCGCGGCCTGGTAGACGGCGACCACGTCGAGCGTAGGATCGATCGGCACCTCGCCATCCAACACCACACGCCCCCGCTCGATGCGCATGCGACGGCCCTGGAACAAGGCCCAGCCTCGCGACGCGGCGATTTCTCCCATGATGGTGAGCGGATCACCCGGCTGCTTGCGGACCTCGATCTGACCGCCCAAATCGATGAAGGCATCGAAGCGGCGGACCGCAACTCTTGGCCCGACCGTGATTTCGAGCCCGATGGTTGCCGTCGCCATCGGCCAGCCCTCTCGCTTGCCGTGCCGTCGAACCTGGCTCTCATCGTCGCTCTCGGGCGGAGGTACCCCGGATAACCAGGGACTTTCGGCCCCGCTCTCGTAGACCACCTCCACCGTCGGATCGGCGGCGGCCGGCCCGCCCGAGCCCACGGCCGGTCGCAACGTCGCCGGCGAGACGATCAGATCACCGCTGAGCTGTGGCGCCGCGAGCGTGCCGCCGAGTGATGTTTGTCCGCTGATAGCAGCCTCGATCTCGGCGTTGTGCAACAACTCGGCCTGGTCAAATTTGAATTCGAGATCGAGCACCGGACTCTGATCCGGCAGCGTCCGCACCGCACCAGTGCCTTGCACCCGCCCTTCATCAAAGGCAAACTCTGAAAGCGTCCACTGACGCCGATCGAAAATCAGATTGATCGAGCCGTCCCTGAGCTGCAGCGGTGGCGAGTCGAAACTGAGTTCAAGTCCGCGGCCCTGCACCGTGCCATCGAGCCAGGGATCGGCGCGAGTCCCTGTGAGCTCGATACGGGCATCCACCGTACCATCTAGGTCCGAGACTTCGTTCGACAGAAGGCTGCGCAAACCGTCCACGGCAAGGTCTTCGGCACGGAGGCTTCCGGCAAGCGTGGCGTCTTTGGCGATGTCGGGGATTCCGCCCTCGAAAGTAAGCGGCAGCCGCAGATCGAGCCTCGCATTTCCGAGGCGCTTGGTCCCGAAATCGACCCCGACCACAAGCGGCCCCCCCGGTGCAGCCCGTGCCGCGAGATCAAGCACGCCGTAGGTTTCGCCAGCTATCTCCAGCGCCCGGCCGTCGAGGTCAAGACGTAGTTCTGGACGATCGCGCTCGCCGAGCAGAACCAGTCGCCCGTCAAGCATGCCCTGGCAATCCTCGTCTGCCCCAAGACCCAGGCAGAAAACATCGACCGCGAGTTTGTCGAGCGCGATGCTGAAATCGCTCCGGCTGCCGAGTCCCCGCGCGAGGTTGCCCTGAACTTCAATGCGACCGGCACCCGAACGCAGCCCGAGGCCGCGGAACCGAATCGCTTCCTTGTCGATAACGACCTCGCTTTGTTGCTCAAGTTCGAGCACGCGGCCGCGCTGGAAAGCCAGATGCAGGCGCGAGAGCGTCACCGCAATCGCCTCGCCGGCCGCACGCGCCTCGAAAGCGATCGCCTGCTGGCGGCCGTCCTCGGAGCGCGCATCCAGATCCAGATGCCCGGCGCGAAGGTTCTGCTCGTTAAGCGTTGCCCCGGCCCGCAAGCGCCAGTCGAGCGGATCGAAACCAAAGAATTTTTCCGCGATCCCGGCCGGTAGCGCCCGGCCCTCGCCCGCCACGGTGATGGCGCCGCTCGGCGAACCGAGGGCCCGGGCCTCGACGCGCAAGCGGGCGCTGGTCTCACCCACGCCGGCACTGAGGGCATTGCGGGTGGCAAGCGTGGCTTCGAGATCAAGGGCGTCGAGTGCGCCGGCGGTAGTCAATTCTAAATCTGTTGGCGGCAGCCCGATTCCGAGCAGGGACGGGTCGAGCACGCCCCTGGCCCGGGCTTGCACCGCATGAGGGGCCTCGAGCGTCACCGAGCCCGAACCGGCGAGATCGGTCGCAGCCGCGCGCAGACGAAGATTCTCGATCGTCAAGCGCTTGCCGTCGGCGACGAGCCTGGCATCAAGCGCGTCGAGGGGCACACCGGCCAGCATCCCGGCGCCGAGATGGACTGTAACGGCACCGGTGGGGATCTCTGCG
>VFKT01000233.1 GCA_009885395.1 Deltaproteobacteria bacterium
ACGCTGAAACTCTATTGGGTCCAAAGCAACGCCGGCCTGCAAACCGCGATTCGCCATGCTGCCGATGGCGGGGCCCGGGTGATTCTGGTCCCGCTCTTCACGATGTCGACGATGAGTGACCCCGATGGAGTCGGCGGTGGTGGCAGCAACGAATTCACTGACGATATCGATTATGCGACCGCACTCGGCGCAACAGTGGTGGTTTCCGCCGGCAACGAAGCGCTGCGCCATTATGAAGCGGACTACACGCCCTGCCCCGAGTGCAAAGGCGAGAATAAAGTTGGACTGGGAGACGAATACATCTGCAACGGCCCCAATGTCGACGATTCGATTTACCATAAATTTGACCTCGACTGGGTGGATCCATTGTCGCGCCTCGATCAGAGCTTTGCCTTCGAAGACGGCTACTTCGCCGAAGATTCCTTCCAGCTCACCTGCATGAGCGCCATGGAGACCGGCGATTGCGCCGCGAACTTCAGGTTCCAGCTCTACAAGGTGGATTACTTCGGAATAGACGTGCCCTACTGCCCCAGCGATCCGGGCGCGGTCGCCCAGACCGGCACCCTGAAATCCTTCGGCCAATCCTTCACGACCACCGTCTTCCCTTACAATTACGAATATTTTCTGGCTGTCAAGCAGATTAGCGGTGACAATTCCTGCCGGCCCCGCTTCCGCCTGGTCTGCAACCCCGGCGTGGAGTTCACCGACTACCTGACGCCAGAGGGTTCGCTCTCGGATCTGGCCGTGATCGATTCGACGGTCTCCGTCGGTGCCAGCACCGAATTCTTCGTCGAAGACTTCAGCTCGCAGGGTCCGACCAGCGACCCCCTTGGACCCGTCAAGCCCGACCTGACCGGGCCGGGCTTCGCCACCAACTTCACCTCTGAGGAATGGGGCTTCAACCAGTCTTTGCAATTTGAAGGCTCTTCTGCCGGAGCGGCACATGTCGCCGGCGTGGCCGCGCTGATCCAGGCCCGCCGCGTGCTCGACGGAGCGGCCCTGCTCTCGCCGGCAAACGTGAAATCGGCCCTGACGGGAGCAGCACTCGATATGGAGGATGCCGGACCGGATAACGTCACGGGTTTTGGCTTCGTGCGGGTGCCCGCCTCGGTCACCGCAAATCTTGGCGAGCCGACACCGACTCCCACGCCTTCACCGACGCCAGTGCCGACGCCGACACTGGCCCCGGGTCAGAGCCCGACGCCGACCCCGACCCCGACCCCGACCGCAACCCCGACCGCAACCCCGACGT
>VFKT01000325.1 GCA_009885395.1 Deltaproteobacteria bacterium
CGACGACCGTATCGTCGTCTGGGCCGGGGGCCTCTGGAACTGGGTCGATCCATTGACGTTGGTGCGTGCGGTGGCCGAGCTGCGAACGCGACGGCCCGATGTGGTGGCGCTGATCCTCGGCACACGCCATCCCAATCCCGAGATCGGCGAAATGGATATGGCGCGCCAGGCGCGGGCGCTGGCGGCTGAACTCGGACTCGAAGGCCACGGCGTCTCGTTCGTCGAATGGGTGCCCTATGAGGAGCGCGGCGCGTGGTTGCTTGAATGCGACGTTGGCGTGAGCCTGCATCGACCGGGTGTCGAGGCGGAATTCGCTTTCCGCACCCGGGTGCTCGATTATATCTGGACCGGCTTGCCGATGGTGTTGAGTGGCGGCGACGATCTGGCCGAGCTTTTGCGTCCCGATGCGTTGGCCGAGATCGCACCGGCCGGTGATCCGATGGGGGTGGTGGCGGCGCTCGAGCGCGCGCTCGAGGCCGGCCCGAGGCCCGGTCGTGTCGAGGCTCTGGGCGCGATGGCCAGCTCCCTGTCGTGGTCGAAGGTGATCGAGCCGCTTGACGCGTTCTGTCGCGCGCCGCGGCGTGCCCCCGATCGCGAACGGAACGCCTGGGTTGCGCCGCCGCGCCACCGGGCTGATCTGCCCGCGCGAGAAGCGGCATTGGTCGCCGAGCAATTTTGTACCGACACGCGCGCGCTTTCCGAACCGCTCGGGGGCGAGCTTTCGCTGCGGACGCGTTTCAAGGCGGCTCGCGACGGCTTGTGCCAGATCGAGGTGTTGCCGCAAGTGGAGGGCGATCCGCAGGGTTTGCTCGAACTCGAATTGCGCCACGGCAATGGCGAGATTCTGCAACGGGTCTCGATCGTCGGGAGCGAACTGGCGCGCCGGGGCTGGCAGGCCTGGCGGTTCCGACCGCAGCCGCATAGCCGTGGAGAGTCGTACGAGGTTGAATTACGCTGGCGACCAGATCCCAATATCAATTGGTGGGAGAATGGCCGGGTCAGCGTCTGGCTGAGTGCGCCGCCCGAGGGCGTGGTCTATGAGGGCGACGGCCTGGCGATGGTGGTGCGCTACCTCGTCGCCGGGGTTGCCGAGATGCTGCCGGGGCGCGTCGAAGATTGGCTCCTGCTGCATGGTTCGGCCTTGCCCGTAGCGGCAGAGACTTCGATCGAGGCTGCCGCTGCCGGAGCGGTCCCGCCCTCGCCGGAGGCGTTGGAACTCGGCCGTTTGCGGGCGGGTCTGGCTGAGACGCAGGCGCGCCTGCACACGCTTGAGGCGAGGCTCGCGCTGCTGGATCCCGAAAAATTGAGAGTGACGGTACTCGAGGTGGCGACCCCGGCGGGCCTCGATGCCGGCCGCCGCGCTGCAGCCGAGGCCCCTTTTGCGAATCTGCGCTCCGATCTTCGCCGGCTGGTGCAGGCCCGGATAGCGCGCCTGCGCGGGCTTCTCAGCCGGACGGCGGTGCGTGCCGCGCTGCTTGGCGTCTTGTTGCTCCAACTCCCGTTGGCATTTCTGATCGCGACCGCGCTCGGCCTTTTCGAAATCATTGCCTGGCCGCGGCGGCGTCTGGCTCGTCCGGCGGCCGAACCCGAGCGTGCGGCGTCGGCCCACGACCCGGTCTCGGTGGTGATCCCCACCTGGAACGGATGTGAACTGCTGCAACGCGGGCTGCCGTCGTTGCTGCGCGCGATCGAGGTGCACGGCCATGCGGACGACGAGATCCTGATTGTCGATAATGGCAGCGGGGACGGCACTCTCGCCTGGCTCGAAGAACAAGGTGCGACCCACAGCGTGTTGCGCGTCATCGCGCTGCCGACCAACGAGGGTTTCGCCGGCGCGACCAATCGTGGCGCACGGGAAGCGCGGAATCCGATTCTGGTTCTGCTCAACAACGATATGGTGGTGGAGGAGGATTTCCTGCCGCCGCTGGTGGCGCCATTTGCAACGGAACCCCGTCTTTTCGGCGTCTCGGCACAGATTGATTTCATCGACCCGACCAAGCCTCGCTGGGAAACGGGCAAGGTTCACGCGCGACTCGAGCGTGGCCGGGTGCGGCTTTTCCACCTTGATCGTTTTGACGACGATCTGCTTTATCCGGTGTTCTTTGCTGGCGGTGGGGCCTCGGCCTATGACCGGGGGCGTTTTCTCGCACTCGGCGGTTTTGACGAGGCCGTGTTCTCCCCCGTCTACATCGAAGATGTCGATCTCGGCTACCGGGCCTGGCGACGGGGCTGGCCTTCCGTGATCGCGCCGCAGAGCCGTGTCCACCACAAGCATCGCGGGACCACCCGCCGACTCTGGAGCGAGGGCACGATCCATTCCTTCTTCGTCAAGAATTTGGCGGCGCTCTTGTGGAAGAATGTGACCAGCCCGCGCCTGCTGGCGCGTCATCTCGCCGGGCTGACCATCCTGCCGATTCTGGTCAAGCGTGAGATGGGTCTGCGCAGTGCGATCGCAACTTCGCTGGGCTTGTTGCGCCAGCTCCCGGCGGCATTGCGCGCCCGCTGGCGCGAGGCGGCGATGCGGCCAGCGCTGAGTGATGCCAATATTTTTGAGTTGTCGCGCTGGCGGCACGTCTACCGGGGGCACTTCCACCCTCTCGAGCGCGATCCGGGCGGCCGGCCGCAGGTGTTGGTGATTTCGCCCTATTCACCCGCCCCGGCGGTCCATGGCGGGGCGACGCGAATGCTCGCGCTCTTGCGCGAAATGCGAGAGCGCTGTGATGTCACGCTTCTCTCGTTCCACGATACCCCGGCCGAGATGGAACCGGGAAGTCTTGCTGTGCTGCGTGATCTTTGCCGTGACGTAGTTCTCATCCCGCGCAACCGTCATTCATCGGGTGGCCCGCTCGCGCCGCTTGCGACCTTTGGGTTTTTCTCGTCGGCGCTAGCAGAGGAAATCGAGGCCTGGCTGGCGCGGCGTTGCTTCGACGTGGTGCAGGTTGAGTACACCCAGATGGCGCATTACCTCCCGGCGCCGGCGAACGGACTTCTGCGGGTACTGGTCGAGCATGATATTGCGAGTACGGTGGCCGCCCGTTCGCGCGAGGCCGAGCCATCCGCTTTACAACGGTTGACGATGCGCTTCGACGAGATGCGTTCGCTGCGCCATGAGGTGCGGGCCATCGAAGCGGCCGATGCCATCATCGCGATGAGCGAAGTGGATCGCGCTACGCTGGCACGCTGGGTTGATCCGGGACCGATCCACGTCGTACCGAACGGGGTCTCGTGTAGGGAGTTCGTGCCGTCGGCATCGGCAGAAGCCCCGTCTGTCGAGCCGCCCTCGATTCTCTTTGTGGGCTTCTTCCGCCATCCACCAAACGTAGAGGCGGCGCATTATTTTGTAAGCGACATCCTGCCGCGGGTTCGCGAACGCGTCCCCGGGGTCCGTCTCAAGATCGTTGGGGCCTATCCGCCGTCCTCGGTGCTGGCGATGGCCGAACAGGATTCTCTGATCGAAGTCACGGGTCGGGTTCCGACCACCGCCCCCTGGTACCGCGAGGCGACGGTTTTCGTCGCGCCGATTCTCAAGGGCTCGGGCACCCGGCTCAAGATTCTGGAGGCGATGGCCAGTGGCTGTCCGGTGGTCTCCACCACGATTGGTGCCGAGGGGATAGAGGCCGGGCCCGAGGTTCTCGTCCGCGCCGATGGCGATTTGGCTTTTGCCGACGCGGTGGTGGCACTTCTCGGCGATCCCGCCCGTCGGGCCGCGTTGGCGCGCGCCGGCCGCCAACTGGTCGAGCGACAATACGATTGGCCGGCGGTGGCAAGCCGGCTCTATCGGGCCTGGGGTTGGCAGGACGGGTTTCCCAGCCCGCCAGCCGCGCGCTAAGCACGCAGGACATGGCGCGGGCATTTCTCTATGTGCGTGACGATTGCGAGCATTGCGAGAGCCTGCGTCAGCGACTCGCCGACGATGGCGATGAAGTGGTCGAAATCAACGTGACGCGCGAACCGCGGGTCATCACCGAACTCTTGAAGCTCACGGCGGGACGGCGCATCGTTCCGGTGCTGGTGCGCGGTGGTGTAATCGAAGTGACGCCGGACGGTGGGAGTACCTTTTAGATGGACGAATCCTGGCATCTGGCGCGCGACGGCGAACTGGTCGGAGTTTTTCCCGGCGAGGAGATCATCGAAGGGCTTGGCAGCGGCCGCTTCGCAACCGACGATTTGGTCTGGCGAGCCGGGCTCGAGGAATGGCGGCCCGTCGGCTCGGTTGCCGAGCTGGTAAAACCAGCGCTTGCGGCGGCGCGAGCAGTGATCGAGGATGGTCCGCCCTGGGAATGGCGGGCACGTCTGGGCTGGGGACCAGCGCTTTTTCGGACGGTGCTCGGCGTGCTGGACAGCCCGTCGCGCACATTTTCTGGCATGCGACCGGGCGGTTCCATCCGCGGCTCGATCCTCTTCCTGGTGCTGCTCGGTTGGCCAACCGCGCTACTCTCAAGCATGCTCTTTGAGAGGCTTGATCTGAGCCTGCTTCGCGATAGTGGCTTCGTGCCTCCCGAGGTCACAGCGTTTCTCGTCGGCGAGTCGATGCTGGTCGCGTTCAGCGTACTTGCGGCGCCCTTCGTACTGGTATTGGGGCAGCTCGTCGGCGCGTCGCTGGTGCATGGCTCGCTGCTGCTGGTCGGTGCCGCGCCGCAGCCCTGGAGCACGACCTTCCGGGTCTCCTGTTATGTCGCGGGCTCGACCAGCCCGCTCCAACTCGTCCCCGGCGTCGGCTGGGTGGTGGCCTGGATCTGGTCGGGCGTGGCGACGGTGATCGGCTTGTCGCGGGCGCACGGCGTCACCGTGCGTGCGGTGCTCTTCGGTCTCTCGGTGCCACCTTTAGTAATCTTGACGCTGCTCGCCTCGTTCGTAATCGGCCGATTCGTCCTCTGACACGGTGGGTCGCGAAGTCAGACGTCGGGTCCGAGCACCAGCGTCGGGATGCCGAGCGTGCCCGAGTGGACGCTGAAAACGTTTGTTCCGGGTCGGCGCCCCGCCCGGACCGGCGATACGTCGAAGCCAGAATCAGCCAGGCGCTGCCGGGCGGCGTGCACGTTGGCGGTCTTCCACGAGAGCCCGAAGAGGGTATCGGCGGTGGCATTCCCTCCGTCGGCCGCGGCGTCGAGCGGAGCCACGATTTCGATGGTTACACCCCCCACCCGGAAGAAGACCATGCGGGCGTCAAAGGCCTCGAAGCGCCGATCGAGCGCACAGCGCAGCCCGAGCTTGCCGCCCCAGATGGCTATGCTCGCGTCGGCGTCAACCGAGCGCACCACGGCGTGGTCGATGCCGTGCAGGGTCGACTCCTCTGCCGAACTGGCCCGCGCCAGCGAAAGCGCTGCCGCTGTTGCGGCGTGTTCGATACCGAGCACCAGCACACCGCGGGTCTCTGTCAGCGGCAGCACGCAACTGCGCCACGACCGGCGCGCCCCGGTCGCCGTATCGTGGCCGTCACCCGTCGCCACCGTCGTAGGCGGAAACCCGCGTGCCTGCATCTGCACCAGCGTGCCGTCGAGATCGGGCGTGCCGAGCGCCAGGCCGAACAGACCCTCGCCGTTCTTATCGATATGGTGGCGGAGGGCATCGGCGACAGGCCCGATGCCGCTCGGCGCCAGCAGTTCGAGGTAGGCCCGGTCGAGCCCGTAAAGCACATTCGCTGTGCCTGCTCCGGGGTGTGTTCCGCGCCAGGAAGGTTCGCGCCCGAGCAGCCGGCTCGTGACCCTCGCAGCAGCGTCGAGATCACTGACCGCGACAATCAGGTGATCAAGCCCTTTGAAGGCTGCCTGCGGCTCGCCGGAAGACACGGGCTTGCCCTAGCAGCGAGGCTCGTCCGAATCTCTCCGCCGACCGCCACGCCGCAGCGGGAGAGTGACGCTCGATCCGTTGATAGAGTGCGATGCCCGGGTATGGCCAGACCTTCGCTGAAGGGGGCCCCTGCACTCGAGGCGGAGAGCGTGCGGGAATTTGAGCGGATGGCTCGGCGCTTCGACATGTCGAAATCAGAGGCCCTGCGGCGAGCCGTGCATTTTGCTGCGGCGGGGCAGCCAGTCGATGGCGGCCGAGATCTCCATGGCCTCGATCGGCTGCAACGAGCTGCCGCGCTGAGCCCCGCGAGAGCGAAGGCCTGGGCCGCTGAGGTCCGCGCTGAACGCCGCGCTGCGGCCCCGCAGTTGGCTGCAAAGAAGCGGTGACGATTCATCTTGACACAAGTTTTCTGATCCATGCTCTGGTGCCATGCGACTTTTCAACCTCGGCGGTCGCCGTCGGGATTCGCTTCCAGATTGCATGAATGAGGCAGTCGCGATGCGGGAAGGTGCGACCCTTGCCACTGCCAACCCGGGAGATTTTAAGGGATTGATGGGAGCCGGGCTCAATATTGCCGAGGCTTGAGTCGCCCCGGGCTCGCTAGGCCGCCAACTTCAGTGCCACCGACACGCCAGCCTTCGCGCACAGCCCCACCAGGTCATCGAGCGAGAGCTTATCGACCTTGTTATATGGGATTGCCGAGATGCGCGGTTGCGACACGCCCAGACGCCTGGCCGCGTGCGCTTGAGTAAGGCCTTCGCGCGCGATCCATCGTCGGATTGCCTCCGCCAGTTCACAGCGCAAGAGCATGACCGCCGCTTCGTGCGGGAAAAAGCCAAGATCGAGGAATACGTTGCCGCTACTCTTGGTGATGCGCGTGCGGATCTTTTTCATTGCTTTTCTCCGATCATCTTGTGACGCCGCGCCGCCAACTCGATATCCGTTTGCGACGTCTTTCGTGTTTTCTTCTGAAAAGGATCACCCTCGGCTGCATGGGCAGCGCTTCAAGACCCGGCGCCCCACCATGGACGAAGTCATCGCGGCGCCTAGGGTAAACCAGGAGGAGGCCAGATTTTCACGATCGTTGGCAGAGGGCGACGGGCTGGGGCGACCGGAACCTCCGGATCGACATTCGGGAGGTTCCGGAAGAAGGCCGAGATCGCCTCGGTCCACGCGAGAGTTTGGTGGGGTTGGCCGAGCGCGGCGTGGGCCTGGTTTGCGGTTTGAGAGAGCAGGGAGAAGCGCACGACGCAGGCCACAGGGCGGGTTTGTTTCACCAGGTGGGAGGATGCGAGGAATTTCGGGCAGAAAGCCGCGCCGTGAGGCGAAAAAGGCTTGTGGCCCCCCCACCCCCGTGGCAGGGTGGGCTCTAACCGAAGCCTGCCCGGATCCTGAGTGATGCGATTTGGCGGCTTCCATACCAAGGAGAAACCTGAGATGAACCGAATAAGACTATCGATGCTGCTGGCCGCCGCGCTGTCCTGCGCGCCGAGTCTGGGGCACGCGGCTTCGAGCCCGGCCGAGCTTTGCACGGCGGCTGTTGACAAGGCGTCAGCGGGCTATGCGAAATGCCGTCTCGATGCCGAGTCGAAGGCAGCGACGGGCAAGCTGGTCGATGCGGCCCTGGTAGATGCGTTTGACAAATGCTCGCTGAAGTTCGGCGATGCTTTTGACAAGGCGGTGGAGAAGTACGGCGCCGGGGATTGTCCGCCAGCGACGTCGAGCGATTTTGACGCGTATCTGACGCAATGTTCGGACGATGTGGCGGCGGCGGCCGC
>VFKT01000270.1 GCA_009885395.1 Deltaproteobacteria bacterium
CGTCACCAAGGTGTTGCTCGATCCATGGCTCAACGAGTTTGCTCACGTCACTTCGGTTCGCGAGAGGGTGCTCGGCAATGGCCTTCCGATGGTGCAGGTCGACGTGACGAACCGGTTGCCTGTTCAGAAACATTTCGACTATAAATTCGAGTGGATGGATGGCGATGGGATGGTCCTGAGGTCTGCAACAGGATCGACCTGGAGTACCGACATCCTCGAGGCCGGGGGCACGGTGACGCTGACGTCGCTGGGGCCCACGGCAGCGGCGCGTGATTTTCGTCTGGAGCTGGTGCGGGGCGGGCAATGAAGCTCGTGGAACGCGGTGATGAAGGAGGTCTGCTCATGGACCCGAAGTGGCGACGAAGCGCAAGCGGCGGGCGGGTCGGAATTGCATTTTTGATGATGATCGGATTGGTCGGTGCGACCGGCTGTGGTGGCTCGGCGCGTTACGTCAAGACCGGCGGCACTGAGCGAGTTCTCAGTGTCGGTCAAGTTGATATCGGTGATTTCACCATGGCCGCCCAGGAGATGGTCCAATCCCTCCTCGCTTCGGCCGCGATCAGGACCACAGGAAACCGTCCGGCGGTTTTGGCCGTGAGTCGCGTGATCAACGACACCAGCACCTACTTCGATGTCGAGCAGATCACCCGGCGCATCCGTATTGCGCTCAGTCAGACGGGCCAGGTGCAGACCATCACCACCTATGGCGGTATCACGGAAGACCCGATTGCCCGCGAGCAGCGCGAGCGGGCGGCGTTTCAGGCCGGCACGGCAGTCAGCAACAAGGTCGATTACACGCTTTCGGGTAAAATCCTCGAGCACGGAACCCGGGACGGCCGCACTCGCGAGCAGACCTACACCTTCATGCTCGCCCTGACCGACACCAGAACCGGCCTCGCCGTCTGGGAAGACCTGAAGGATGTGACGAAGCAACAAACGAAACCGCTCGTGGGGTGGTGAGAACGTTCGTGGCTCATTGTCGCGAGTAGATCAAGGAGTTTCAGGATGAGTCGCTATCGGGCCTTGGAGGGGTACGCGCGGATCGTGCGGGCGGTTGCGGTTTTGGCGGCTGCCGTCATCGGGATCGTTGGCGCCGTTTCGTCCGTGGTGGCTGCCTCCGACGGCAGTATTTGGATTCTTCTCTTTGGCCTTTCGCTGACGGCGGGTATCGCGTACTTGACTTACGTCGCCTTTGGCGCCGCCGGCGATGCGGCGCAACTCTTGATCGATGTCGAGGGGCACGCTCGGAAAGTCGCAAACGGTGGAGTCGCAGAGTCGTACGAGCAGGGATCGGCCGACTGAGGCTAAATCTTTTGCCGACTGCCTGAGCCCGGGTGCAGCAGACAAAGTCGATCGAGCTTCTTTTGCGAACGCACCCGGGTGCGTCACCCGGCGAAGGCTGAGCGATCCGCCACCGCCACGCCGGATGATGGCGCGCGCCATCGAGCCGCGCCGCCTCTCCCGATCGAGAAAGCTCCAGGTGTACCCCGAGCGATGCGTCCTCCAAACGCCGCTTGATACGCCAAAGTTCGCCGGCGGCACGTCGAGGCTCCAGAGTGGTACTCTCTCGGCGTCAAGCAAGTCGACACGCAGGCCGGCCAGAGTTGGATCGAGAGTGCCGGCCAAATCGCCGCTCGCAATACGGGTTCAAAAACGAAACGCGCTCGTCGCCTGCCGTTGGGAAGCTCGACAGAACGCCGAGACTGCCGGGCTGGACTCGCTGTGGTGCGACGCCATCGCCATCAATTGGCCCGCGACCGGCGCCCGATTTCCGGCATGACGCAAGGGCCCGTACAGGCATTGAAAGTGCCGCCGGTAGGCATCGAGGCCGCTCAGCCATTCGCCGGGATGGTCGCTGGCAAAGCTCTCTACGACGCGAATCTGGGGAACGAATCCGGGCGATGAAGCAAGAGATCGTGGCGGACCGCCGCCCGAAAGACGGCTAATGCTGGCCGGTACCCGGCGAGAGGGTGGCAAGCCGCGTCCAAAGCGCGTCGGGGATGAAGCGCATCAGCACGCCGTAGAGACCCCAGGGGAATTTCGGCACCGTCGAGGAGGCCGTGCCGCTCGCGATCAGCGCGGCGATCTTGCGCGCACCCACCTCGGGCTTGATGACAAAGGGGCGGGTCTTCAAATCCTCGTTGATTGGCGTGTCGATGAACCCCGGCGAGATTGTCGTCACCAGAATGCCGAGCCCGTGCAGCTCGACCCGCGCCGATTCGAGATAGATCGAGAGTGCCGCCTTGGAGGCGCAATAGGCTGCCGAACCCGGCAAGCCACGGAACCCGGCAACTGACGAAATCCCGACGATATGCCCCCGTCCCGCCGTGCGAAAGAGGGCGGCGGCCGCATCGATCGTCGCCATGGCACCGAGCACATTGGTTTCGATGATGTCGCGATCGGTGGCGAAATGCCCGGTCCCCACCGCTCGCCCGCCAGCGATCCCGGCGTTGGCGACGATCAGGTCGACGTCGCCGAGCGCCGCGGCCAGTTCGGGAATCACCTGGCCGACGGCGGCGGTGTCGCGCACGTCGAGCGTACGCAACTCGATGGGCACAATGCCGCCGATTTCGCGGCGGAGGTCTTCGAGGCGGTCGATCCGGCGGGCCGTCAGGCCGAGCGCCCGGCCGCTTCGCGCCAACTCGATCGCGAGAGCCCGGCCGATCCCGGAACTCGCCCCCGTGATGATCGCTGCACCTGCCATATGATCTGTCTCCCGCGAATCGCCTTCGGGATTCCCGATTTTGAGAAAATTAAACTTTTACACGAATATTAAACGCACGTCCCCTACTGGCGTTCGAGGAGGGTGGCGTTGGCCAGGCCGCCGCCTTCGCACATGGTTTGCAGGCCGAGGCGTACGTTGCGGCGCTCCATTTCGTGCAGGAGTGTTGTCATGAGGCGGGCACCGGTGCAGCCGAGAGGATGACCGAGTGCGATGGCGCCGCCGTTGACGTTGAGACGCTCGGGATCGGCGCCGAGCGCTTTTGCCCAGGCCAGCGGCACCGACGCGAAAGCCTCGTTGACCTCGTAGAGGCCGATGTCGTTGATCGTGACGCCGCTGCGTTCGAGCAGGCGTTGGCTGGCCGGGATTGGGGCGCCGAGCATGACGACCGGGTCGTCGCCGACAACCGTCATCGCGCGGATGCGGGCCCGGGGCTTCAGGCCGAGTCGCTCGAGGCCGCGCTCGTTGGCGATCAGCAGGGCGGCGGCGCCGTCCGAAATCTGGCTGGAAGTTGCCGCGGTCAGGAGGCCGCGCTCGCTGAGGGGCTTCAGTTCGGCCATGGCCTCGGCCGAGGCGCCGTGGCGCACACCTTCATCTTCGTTGAAGCTGCGGCTGCTGCCATCCTCGTCTTTCACGTCGATGGCGGCGATCTCGCGACTGAAGCGCCCCTCGGCGATCGCGCGTGAAGCGCGCCGGTGGCTTTCGAGACCGAAAGTGTCAAGCATCACGCGGTCGAGGCCGTAGCGATCGGCCAGCGTTTCGGCGCCTTCGAACTGGCTCCAGCGCACGCCGGGGTAGCGCGTCTTCATGCCGCGACCGTAGGGGGCACCGTAGCCGATCTTGTTTCCCGCAATGGCATTGCCGCCGATCGGGACCAGGCTCATCACCTCGACCCCGCCCGCAATCACCACGTCATGCACGTCACTCATCACGGCTTGCGCGGCGAAGTGGACGGCCTGTTGCGACGAGCCACATTGCCGGTCGATGGTGGTGGCCGGCACGCTCACGGGAAGCATGGACGAGAGCACGCAATTGCGGGCGATGTTGCTGCCCTGTGCGCCGACCTGATTGACGCAGCCGAAAATCACATCCTCGATCAGGGCCGGATCGGCACCGGTGCGGCGCAGCAACTCATCGAGCACGAAGCCGCCGAGGTCGATGGGATGCCAGCCCGAGAGGCTGCCCTTTTTCTTGCCGGCGGCGGTGCGCACGGCTCCGACAATGAAGGCGTTACTCATGGTCTTTCTCTCCCTGATGTTTCAGCGTTGCGCGACGCCGCTCCGGCGGGCGTGCCGCAAAAGATGCTCGAGGGCGCCCACGGCGCGATGCGAGGACGGGTAGGCGAGGCTGCCGGCCGCCCGCAAAGTAGCGGGGCCGGGGTTCTCGGGCTGGCAATCGACCAGCTCGGTCGCAACCAGAATTGGTTTGGCGTGGCGCTTCTCGAGTTCAAGCGCCAGTTCGGCATAGCGTGAGTCCTGGCGGGCATGGAACTCGACCACCCGCTCAAGACCATGCCCGGGATAGAAGGGCCCGTGCCTCTCGAGGTCGCCCAGATTCGACTGGATGCCAAGCCCGAGAAACACCACCGCGTCCACTTCAGGATGCTGCGCGGCCAGTTCGAGGCATTCGACGACGGTGTCGCGCGTCTCGGAGCCGGCAAGATCGGCGGGGTTGCTGCGGCTCCAGCGCGGCGGCAGCCTTTCGTCAAAGGCGGCGCGCAGATCGTCAGGAATCGGCATCAGTCGCAACTCGCGCGAGGCCGAGATCCGGTCTGCCGTCACCACACCCCAGCCGCCGGCGGTAGTCAAGACGAAGACGTTCGGGCCACGCGGCAGGGGATGGGTGGCGAAGCTCGCGGCGAGTTCGAAGGCTTCTTCGATCGAATGGGCACGCGTCAAGCCGGCCTGCCGGCACATGCCGTCAAAAACCCGGTCGTCGCTGGCGAGGGCACCGGTATGCGAGGCCGCGGCGCGCTGGCCGCCGCTGGTGGTGCCGCCTTTGAAGACCACCAGCGGTTTTTTGGCGGTGGCTTGCCGGGTCTTTTCGAAGAAGGCCCGGCCATCGCTGAGCCCCTCGACATAAATCAAGCTGACGCGGGTCTCGGTGTCCTCGGCGAAGTATTCAAGATAATCTTCGACTGACGTGGCCGCACAATTGCCGGCCGAGACCGCGCGCGAAACCCCGACGCCCGTCTTGCGGGCGTAGTTGAGGAACGCCTGCACGAAGCCACCCGACTGGCTGGCGATCGCGATATGCCCACGCGGCGGAATCGGGGCGACGATCTGGGCGCAAAGGTCGACCGGCATCGAGACCACGCCCTGGCCGTTGGGGCCTGCCAGCAGGATGCCCAACTCAGCACAAAGCGCGGCGAGTTCCTGCTCGGCGCGTTTGCCCTCCTCGCCCAGTTCTCCGTAGCCAGCTGTCGCCATGAAGGCGGCGCGGATGCCCTTGGCGGCGCAGGCCCGCAGCAGATCGTGCACGGTGGCGGGTGGGGTGCAGATGAAGACCAGATCGGCAGCGCCGTCGGGCACCTCGTCGATCGAGCGTAGCGTTTTGTGCCCGAGGATCTCGCCGCCCTCGCGATTGGTCAGGAAAACCTGCCCGGCGTAGCCGGCGGCAAGCAGGTTATGTGCCGCGACAAAGCCAAATTTGCCGGGGTGGCTCGAAGCCCCGGCGACCACCACGCCACGCGGTTCGAAGAGGGCAGCGAAGCGTTCGAGGAGGGCCAAGTTGCTCACGTGACGACTCCTTCCACGAGGTTCACGGCTCGCGCACCTCGATCAATGCATCGACGGCAATGGGTTTTCCGTCGGCGATCAAGAGCGGGTTCAGATCGATCGAGACGATCTCGGAAGAAGTCTCGAAGAGCCGGCTCAAGGCAAGAAGCGTCGCCGCCACCGCGGCACGATCAATGGCTGGTTCGCCGCGGAAGGCGCCGAGCAGTTTCTGGGTGCTTAAATCGTCGATCAATTCGTAGGCGTCCCGTTCTGAGAGCGGAACAAGGCGAAAGGCCACGTCGGCCAGAGCCTCGGCGAAGATCCCGCCGATTCCGAGCATGACGCAGCGGCCGAAGGTGGGGTCCTCGAGGCAACCGGCGATCAGTTCGCGATTGCCGCGGACCATTCGCGCGACGAGCAGATTGACCACGCCGTCCTCGGGCCGGGCAGCGGCAAGAAGTTCGGCGGCGGCCGCGCGCACCGCGGCGTCGTCTGTGAGGCCGAGGCGGACCAGCCCGCGTTCGGTTTTATGGGCGATGGCATCGCCGCAGAGCTTGAGGACGACCGGGAAGCCGATCTCGTGCGCCGCTTGCACGGCCCCTTCGCCGTCGGGCACAAGGGTTTCGGGTGCTGTGACCACGCCGGCGGCGCGGACGCGTGCCTTGGACTCGTGTTCGGAGAGGGTCCGGGTCGGGCTGGGCTCGGTCGCTGACTCCATGGTCGGCCGAGTCCTAGCCGTCAGGCGCCCGGCCGGCACGTCGGGCGCTGGCAGCGGGACCTGAGCCTGCTGTCGTATGGAGGTCCCGGGCTAAGGATATTTTAACTGATACTTTGAAATCGATAGAGCACCAGTCCGGTGTGAACTTCGATCAGGAAAAAAATGCGTTACGCGTACAGAACGGAGAGGGCAGGCCGGCAAGTTCTGATCTCGTTCCCGGACTGCCCAGGTTGTCAGACCGAGGCCGCCCCGGCAGATGTTCAGGCGATGGCGACCGACGCGGTGATTGGCTGGCTGGAGGCGCACCTCGTGCGCAACCGCGTGCCGCCCGCTCCGGTGGCACCGACGTGATGCTCAGGCTGCGGCAGTGGGCGCACCTCGTGCGCAACCGCGTGCCGCCCGGTCCGGTGGCACCGACGTGATGCTCGGGCTGCGGCAGTGGGCGCACCTCGTGCGCAATCGCGTGCCGCCCGCTCCGCGGAGGCACGCCAAGGCAGCCGGCTCTGTTGCTGTTCCGGCAAACCTTGCGGCGAAGATCCTTCTTCGTCGCGCCCGAGTCGATGCGGGCCTGAGTCAGGCGGAGTTGGCCAGGCGGGCGGGGATCACGCAGCCGTCGATAGCAAAGATTGAGAACCCCGATCACGAACTGAAGCTGGCGACGCTCGAGCGGGTGCTGGCGGTCCTCGGCAAACGGGTGGAACTCGCGTCAGCCGCAGCTTAGATCCTGGCCTCTTCTCCTGAACCCGGAAGTGACTACGCCTTCGGGAGGCGGAGGGCCGCCGGCGTCGAGAGGGCGAGGCGGACCAGATCGGTTTGTTGGTGGGTCTCGGTCTTCATCATGATGCGCTTGCGATGGGTTTCCACCGTCTTCGGAGACGAGCCCAACTCATCGGCAATCTCGCGTGTGCACTGGCCCCGGGCGAGCCCGAGCAAGACCTTTGCCTCGGTTGGAGTCAGGTCGAAATAGCGGGCCAACAGCCCTTGTGCGGGGTGTCCAAGGCGATTTTCGGGATCGCTGGCAAAAACCATGACGCGTGCGCGCGGCGCCAGGAGTGCCGCCGGAAGCGAGCTGAGCAGGGGAGCCACGAGGATCTGAAGTGGCCGCTCCTCGGTCTCTTGCCCGAGCGTCATGGCACCTCCCGCGACTGCTGTTGCCGGGGCTGGCTGCAATGCGCTTTGCACCAGCGCCGCGAGCCTGTGGGCACTCACAGGATCCCGGGCGACGAGGCGTCCCTCATTCATCTTCAGGCCTCGCCGTCTTCCGAGCAGGGTCGTGGCCGCTTCGTTGGCGTGAACGACCTCGCCCGCAGCGTCGAGCATGAAAACGGCGATAGGCATCCAGTCGAGGGTGGCCTCGACCGCTCGGCGCTCGTACTCGAGTTTCGCCAGTCTGGAATGGATCGCCAGAGCGCGCTGGAAATGCGGCAGCAGGGCTCGTAGCGCAAGGACTTCCCGAACCCCGAAATGAGCTGCCAAGCGACGCCGTGACGCGCGGGCGCGCCGGGCGCCCCGAGCGCCACGTAGCCGGCATGCGGACGACCACGCCGGCCTGCTCGAGGACCGGAACGTCGCCGAGAAAGCGGACGGCTTCGGCCACGGTCCAGCGCATCGGATGGAAGATCTCGCCCGCGTCAACCATATCAGAAAGCCAGTCGCAGCTCCCGGCCGCCCGCTGGACCGGCAGGAGAAGGGCGAGAAGCTGTGCCTTGTTCGAAGCGCCGGCAAACTCGCGCAGCGCCTCGCCAAGTTCCTTGTGCCGGGCCTTTCCCTGTGCCGAGAGCCCCTCGGTATAGGTGGCGAGAAACGCAAAGGGTGAGTCTTCGTCACGCCTATTTTCAGCGAGATTGAAGTGCACCCGGCCCACCACATTCCACGCCGGGCTGAGCGTGCGAACGAAATCCTGGACGGTAGTGCCCGCCGCGTGCCGCTGCCGGTGGAGCGCCAGGTCGATCTCAACCCAGAGGGCACGCAACACGTCGGGCGTCACGTATTCGGCCCCCGACATTGCCGGCACGGCCGCAACGAGCGCGCTCAACTCGGCGTCCTCGGGGGGTGCCAACACCTCGTCGCCGGGATGCGTGCAAAGCTTCGTCACATAACCTGCGGCGAAGCGGCGCCAGAACGCGAGCCCCGGCGGAAGCACCGTCCCGACCTCGGCGCCACCGAGCCACAACAAGCCGTCGCCGCTCCCTCGTGCGAACGCCGCCCGGAGCGCGTCGGCGCGGGCGGCATCGAGAGAAGAGGGCTCGTCGCTGTCGCTCGCGGCGACGAGGACGAGGTGACCGTGTGGGGTCATGCAGGGGGTCACCGGTGGTGTTGGCGAGGTGGGCATGGGCGGGGGATTGCGAGGCATAGCACGGATCTGGCGCTAGACGCGTTCGAGCAGGCGTAGGCAAGGTGCGTCCCGGCTGCGCCGGATCTGCGGAACTCCGGGGCTGCTGCTCGACGCGGGAGGATCATCACAGCGCTCGTCCGGAGCTTGCAGCGTAAGTGCGGCCGTTTCTCTGCGCCTATTGCCCAACGGAGGGCTACAGCGGCACTCCTCTGGAGCTTGTCCGCCAGCCCACCTCCGGCTCTCCGTGCCCAGTCCTTTTAACCGTCAAGGCACAGGTAGTGGCGCGCTCGGAGACTTTGGCCGCCGGGAGCGCCATCGCACGGACGTCGAGGCCAAAATGTACTAGCCCGCATTATTCATGAACAGCAAGCCTGAGGCCGACCGAATCGGTAGAGTGGGTTTTTCGGGAGCACATTTCCGGAGGGCCGTCTGGTCAGGGGCCTGCCGCCGTTCGATCGTAGTTTTTCCGGGACAAACGAACCAGAAATGACCTCGAGGGGTCGGGTGTGGGCGCACCCTTCCCGTCACCGGCGTGCGGTGAGAGATTCTTGCACAGTCTTGACCATAAAATTTGAGCTTACGAAGACAGTGCACCGCAGGCGAGAGCGGCCTCGAGCCACTCGCTGCGCCACGGATAGTTCTCAACCAGGGGGATGACGAACCGGCGAACCGAGCGCGTCACTTTCCCCCCGATCTTGAACAGCATCAAGCGCAGTGAGTCGAGTTGCTTGCGAGCCAGCGAGGTGCCCTGGAGCTGACATCGCATGGTTTGTATCAGAACGTAGGCTGCCGCGGTGATGAAGACTCGCATCTGATTGCCGCGAAAACTCATGCAGCTGGTCAGGTCAAGCCTAAGTCCGTGCTGCAACTCCTTGATCCGGTTCTCGCTCTCGCCACGCATCCGGTAGATGTCGTAGACGGCCTCTGGCGTTTGCAGCAGATTCGTCACGACCAAACGGCAGTTGTCACGCGGGTCACGACCCTCCAGCCGGACCACCTCGGCTTTGTAGATCACGCGGCGCTTGCTCGCCCAGCTGCCGGCCGCATAACGGGTCTCGCCAAACAGCGCATGGCTCTTGCCGCTCTCGCGCGACAGACGCCGTGCCGTGCCCATCCGACGCTTGGAACGCCGCGCCAGGACCTTGTTTCCCGGCATCCCAACCAGATAATCAACCCCCTCCCGGTCGAGGAAATCGAAGATCTCCGGGCCAGCGAAACCGCCGTCCAGCCGAACCATGATCCGCGCCTTGGGAAAACTCGCCCGCAGCAGCTTCAGAATCCGCCGCAGGATGCCGCGGCTGCCCTGCTTGGCAGGCGCTTTGCCCGAACGCAGCACGCTCGCAAACAGGTACTGGTCGGGCTCGTCGTTGAAGGTGAGAAAGCCAAGCATCGGTAGATAGCAGTAGTTGTCGTAGTGTCCGTTGAAGAAACTCAGCTCTTGCTGCTGGCCATAATTGGGCAGATCGGTCGGGTCCATGTCGATGGTGATCTGCCTGACTCGTTTGCCCAGCCGCTTGCGATGGTAATCCACCACCGATTCCGCCAACTTCATCCCGATCCGGTAGAGGTCCTGGTTGGTCGCGGCATTCTCAAATCGGGATATCGTCGACTGCGAGGCCAGCTCGGCTCCCGTCGACGGATCACGCCCAATCAACATCCGCATCATCGGGTCGCCGCCCAACCGCCCGGCATCGTTGGCATCGAAGTACCCCAGGGCGAGACCGAACGTCCGTTGGGTGAACATCTCAAGCCAGGTGTGCTTCACCTTCGCCTCCTGCCGCATGTCGAGAATGCAGTTGGCGATCACCTCGGTCAGCCCAAGCCTCCGGTCGACTGCCTTGAGCAGCATCGCACCGCCGTCGGAGGTCGTCGACGGCTCGTCGAAGATGACCTGCAGCGGCTTGCTGAGTAGGTCTGGAAAAAGAACAGACTGTCGGATACGGCTCGTCATGAAAAGTCCTTGCGGGGTGTTGGAAACGCCTTCTTGCAGAGCCGTTCTAGCACCCCCTTGGGCTTTTCGCTTGACTTATGGCCGTGATTTCATGAATAATCCGGGCTAACTACCCAATCCATGCAACGTCTCAATCCCCTCCGCGGGGAATTCGGTCGTCGGCCTCAACTAGAGGAAGCAAAGAGAAGTCTTGCATTCCACGTCTCAATCCCCTCCGCGGGGAATTCGGTCGTCGGCCAGCTTTATTGGACCCGACTGATTTCAGGGGGTTCCCAGTCTCAATCCCCTCCGCGGGGAATTCGGTCGTCGGCC
>VFKT01000197.1 GCA_009885395.1 Deltaproteobacteria bacterium
AGCGCCCGGAGCCCGAGCCATACCGGCCGGCTGGCGGGAGCGCCCGGAGCCCGAGCGATACCGACCCGCAGCAAGCGCGGGCGTGTCGTTGGAGGCAGCCAGACCGACCAGGCTGCGCCGCCGACCCGGGCCGTTAAAGGCGCGCGGTCTCGGCGAAGCTGACCCAGCGCCCGGCGCCAAGCACGACGTGGTCGAGCACACGAATACCGACGACGTCGCCGGCCGCCCGTAGCCGCGTCGTCAGCGCTTCGTCTTCACTCGACGGCGTTGGGTCGCCGCTTGGGTGGTTGTGGACGAGAATCACCGAGGCCGCCGCCTCGCGCACCGCACGACGGAAAACCTCGCGCGGGTGGACCAGGCTCGCGGTGAGTGTTCCCTCCGAGATGCGCACCTCGTCCTGAATGCGACCCCGGCCATCGAGCAGAAGTACGTAGAACCGCTCCTGGCAGAGCCCGCCGAGCCGATGCGCGAAATGCCGGAAAACCTGCTCGGCCGAAATGACTGGCTGACCGCGTACGAGAGGCAAAGCGTCGACGCGACGGCCGAGTGCGAGGGCGGCCGTGATCGTCGCCGCCCGCGCCAAACCGATTCCGGGAATGGCGGCAATTTCGCTGGCCGAGGCCCGTGCCAAAGCGGCGGCTCCCGGGTGCCGTTCCAGCACGCGCCGGGCAAGCTCCGAGGCACTGGCCCCGCGTTGGCCGGTGCGCAGCAGCAGTGCCACCAGATCGGCGTCGCTCAAGGTTTCCACGCCAAAGCGCCAAAGGCGCTCGCGGGGTCGTTCTTCGTCATGGCTGAAGGGAATCACGACCTTCCCCCTCTGCGAGATCCGTGCCTACGGGAAGGGGCTCTGTTGCGGCGATCGGCACCCCGACGATGCAACGGATCGCTGCGGTCTCGCAACGCGACGTGTCCGGCGCATTTCAGAAACGTTGTCGATCCGCCACGATGTCCACGACCCGACGGTCTCGCAACGCGACGTGTCCGGCGCATTTCGCCAACGGGCCGAATCCGCTGGGGTTCGATACCCGCCGCGGCGAACCGGCGGCCGCGACCCTCGTTCAGCTCAGGGCGCGACGGAGCAGCAGGCCCTGCAGGTACTCGCCCTCGGCGTGCGCAGGCAGCACCGGATGATCGGGCTCGTGCCCAATCTGCGCCGCGATCTGGATTCGCAAGGGTGGCCGGGCCGCACCCGCCACGGCACGGGAGAAACTCTCGCGCGACATATGGGGCGAGCAACTGAAGGTGAGCAGCAGCCCGCCCGGCGCCAGGGCTTCCAGCGCGCGCCGGTTCAGGTCGCGATAGGCCCGCATCGCGCGGTCGAGATCGGCGCGATGGCGCGCAAAGGGTGGCGGGTCAAGTATGATGAGGTCGAAACGCTTCCGCTCGCACTCGCTCTCAAGCACCTCGAAGGCATCGGCACCGAGCCAATCCGCCGGAACCGACGCAACTCCGGGGTTGAGCGCCCAGGCACGCCGCGCCAGATCAAGCGCCGGCCCTGAGGTTTCGACCGAAACCACCTCGGTCGCGCCACCCAGGGCCGCCGCCACTGCAAAAGCGCCAGTGTAGGCGAAAGCATTCAGCACCCGTCGCCCGGGCGCAAGGTGCCGCACAAGGGCCCGGCCACCGCGCTGGTCGAGGTAGAAACCGGTTTTCTGCCCTGTTCGCACATCGACCAGCAGCCGCGCGCCGTTCTCGTCGATCTCGATTTCCTGCGGCGGCTCTTCACCAGCCGCGAGCCCAACCACGTCGGAGAGCCCCTCGACCCGCCGCGCGCTGCCGGCACTGCGTTCGAAGACCCCGCGCAACCGATGCTCGCCAACAAGCGCGTCCAGCAGTGGTTGGCGCAACCTCTCGGCCCCGGCCGAAAGCAGTTGCAGCACCGCGAATTCGCCGAAGACATCAACCACCACACCCGGCAGGCCATCGCCTTCGGCGTTGACCAGTCGGTAGCCTGTGTCCGCACCGATCAAGCCCAGATTTTCCCGCAAGCCACGCGCATCGCGCAACCGCGTCCGGACGAAATCGGCGTCGATCGGGCATTCGGCTCGGGTGAACATCCTGAGTGCGATCGAACCTCTCGGGTTCCAGCTCCCGATGCCCAACACAACTCCGTCGCCCCTGACCACCCGCACGAAAGCACCGGGAAGCGGCGTGCCCTCCACTCCCGCCACCGCGCCCGAGAAAATCCAGGGATGACCAGCGCGAGCCGGACCGTCACGGCCCTCTTTGAGTAGCACCGTGCCCTCAAAAGCGCTGCCGGGAAGCTCGTCGGTCGCGTTCAGATCCGGCAACGGCAAGACCTTATTTTCGGTAGGCGACGGCAACGGTGCGTCACCCTCAAGCGGCGGGGATTGCAGAACTTCGGAACTCACGATCTTGCCTCCGAGGCGATTTCCGGGGCCACCCAATCGCCACTCCGACCGCCACTTTTACGCACCAACCGGACATTCTCGATCACCAGGCCACGGTCGATCGCCTTGCACATATCGATGATCGTCAAGGCCGCGATCGAGACCGCGGTAAGGGCCTCCATCTCGACGCCCGTGCGGGCTTGCAACCGCGCTTCGGCCTCGATCTCGACCCGACCGGCGGCGGCCTCGATTGAGAGGCGCACATCGACGAAATCGAGCCCGAGCGGATGACAGAGCGGCACCAGTTCACCCGTGCGCTTGGCCGCCATGATGCCGGCGAGCCGGGCCGTGGCGACGACGTCTCCCTTGGGCAGATCGCCCTCCTGAACCCGGCGCGCCGTGGCCGGCGACATCCGCACCGTGCCGCGCGCCACAGCCAGCCGCGCCGTCACGGGCTTGCCGCCGACATCGACCATCTGCGCGCGGCCGGCTTCGTCGAGGTGCGTCAATTTTGTCGGATCTTCAGCCATGCGTGCGTCCGGTGTCCAATGCTCTTGTACCGGACACCGGCCGCGACGCACCCGGGGGCGCGGCGGACCGTCCCGGTCGGGCCTCATTCCCTCGGCAAGCGGTGTTCGTTGGCGTGGCCGAAGAACGCGTCGGCCGCGGCGCCCACCCGCACGATGACCTCGGCCGGGGCGAAGACATGCAGGCGCCAAAGGCGCTGGTAGCGCTCCTCAAGGGCCCGAATCTCGCCCAGTCCCTCGGCGTCGGCGTCGTTGAGCCGACCCGGTCCGTCAGCGCCGATCACCCGCGCCCGGGCCTCCTTCATCAGCGTCAGTTCGGGGCAATGCAGCACCACCTGGCCCAAGTCGAGACCCGCCGCGCGGGCGAGCCCGTCCTCCACCGCGGCCCGGGTCGCCCGGTCGTCGTGGTAGCGCGCCACCAACTCGCGCCGCTCGGCCTCGGTCGTACTCTGCGCCGAGACCACCCAGGCGCGCTTGAGCAGCTCGCGCCGCAACACCCGCTCGGCCAGCCGCGCCCCGCTCTGATTCGACATCCGCCGCAGCCGATCGAGCAGCGTCCAATCATCGACCTCGAGCAGGTCGCTTTCGACCAGGGCCGCGCTGTCGAGCGCAATTTCCACCGCCTTCGAGATCATCGCCCCCGCGACCACCTTGGTGTGGTGGTAATAGACCCGCTCGGTCAGCACATAACGCATGCGCAAGAGCGCGATCACCTCGCTGCGCGCGTCGGGTCGCTCCATCCCATGCCGGGCCAGCCGGAGCACCAGGCGGCCGTCTTCGACGCCAAAGCTGCGCAGCACGCGCTCGTCGTAACGCAAGCCCAGGCCGGCGAACTGGGCATCGCGCGCGAGGTAGTCGAGCAGGTCAGCGTCAATCGTGCTGGAGACGATATCGCGGGCAAAGGCCGGCAAGCCGGCCTGATTTACGCCTTTGTCCGATTTCGGGGCGAGCAGGGCCCGCATCGACCCGAGAACGCCGAGCCGCTCCAGCGCCCGACCCAACTCGCCAGCGAAGAGTCGCTCGAGGCGCGATCCTTTATCATGACGGGGAAAGAGCCGGCGCTCATCCTCAAGCGTATGGCCGAAGGGCACGTGCGTCACGTCGTGCAGCAGGGCTGAGGCCGAGATCAGGGCCTCGAGGTCGGCCGACACGACGGTGCCGTCGCGGCGCAGCGCCGCGACCATCCGGCCTGCGATATGCGCCGCACCGAGCGAATGGTCGAAGCGGGTATGCAGGCAGCCCGGGTAGACGAGGTAGGCGGTGCCAAGTTGCTTGATGCCGCGCAAACGCTGCAAGGCCGGCAAATCGAGCAGGCTTGCGACCAACGGAGCGACCTCGATATCGCCGTGGACCGGATCGCGAACAATCACCTGGCTTGGCTACCACCTCCGGCGCCTGGCTTCGATCATTCGCAGGGGCCCGGGCGGCGCAGCGGCCGTAAGCCCGCGCCGGCGGGCCACCGACCCCTGCCCCGAACCGGGCCAGGTTGGCGGCAGAGTCCTGCTTACCCGGTGGGAGTCGCACGGGATCCCGGCGACTTTCTGCTGCGGCTCGCTGGAACGGCACGCGAGGCGTGGCTACCGTTGCAGCATGGCTGCCGATGTCTGCGATTATTACAGGGTTGATGAGCTCCTGAGCGTCGAACAGCGCCAGGTGCGTGCCTCGGTGCGACGCTTCGTCGACGAAGAGTTTCTGCCCACCGTGCGCCAACATTTCGCCGCCGCGACCTTCCCAACCGAACTGACGCCACGCATCGCGGCGCTGGGCGGTTTCGGGCCGACGGTGCCGACCGAATACGGCGGCGCCGGCCTCGATTCGATCAGCTACGGCCTGATGTGCCTCGAACTTGAGCGCGGCGACTCTGGCCTGCGCTCGTTTGCCAGCGTGCAATCCTCGTTGGTGATGTACCCGATCCTCACCTACGGCTCGGAAGCGCAAAAGCGCCATTGGCTACCAAAGCTCGCCCGCGGCGAGGCGATCGGCTGCTTCGGGCTGACCGAGCCCGACTACGGCTCGAACCCCGGCGGCATGATCACCCGCGCGCGGCGCGTCGATGGCGGATTTATACTGAACGGCACCAAGCGCTGGATCACCAACGGCAGCATCGCCGACGTCGCGGTGGTCTGGGCGAAACTCGCCGACGACGAGGGCCAGGACCGGATCCATGGCTTTCTGGTCGAAAAGGAACGGCAGGGTTTCGCGCGACCCCTGATGCACGGCAAATGGAGCCTGCGCGCTTCGATCACATCCGAGCTGATCTTCGAGGATTGCTTCGTGCCCGAGGAAAATCTGCTTCCCGGCGTCGCCAGCCTGCGTGGCCCCTTGAGTTGTTTGACGCAGGCGCGTTTCGGCATCTCCTGGGGCGCGCTGGGGGCTGCCCTCGCCTGCTACGAATGTGCGCTCGGGTATTCCAAATCACGCGTTGTTTTTTCGCGTCCGATCGGTGGCTACCAACTGGTCCAGGCCAAGCTCGTCCATATGCTGAGCGAGATTACGAAGGGCCAACTGCTGGCCTGGCGGCTCGCCACTTTGAAGGATGCGGGTACGATGCGCAGCGAGCAGGTGTCGCTGGCCAAGATGAACAATGTGTCGGCGGCGCTCGGAATCGCGCGGCTGGCGCGCGACATTCTGGGTGCCAACGGCATCAGCGACGATTATCCGGTGATCCGCCATATGCTGAATCTCGAAACCGTCAATACCTACGAAGGCACGGAGGACGTCCACCGGCTCACTCTCGGCCGCGACATCACCGGCCTCTCGGCGTTCGAATGAGGCGCCTCAGCCCCGGAGTCGAGGTCGATCGGAAGGGTCGAACGCGGCGTGGCGTGCGTCCGCAATCCGGGCTGGTGCTGGGTCTCGTCCTGCTGAGCACGACGCTTGGTGCCGGCTGGGCCCACGCCGCACGGCCCTCGGTCGCAAGCTGGTCGTACCTGGTCGAGAAATTGGTCGCCGACGGCGTGCCGCGGGCCGAGGTCGTGCGGGCCTTCTCCGATCCGCGAGTCCCGGCCTTTGACGGCTTGCCCTTTGCGCTTGCGCCCCGTGAGCCGCAGAGTCGCTATCGGCAATTCCTTCAGCCCGCGAGTCTCGCGCGTGCCCGGCGTTGTCGTGACCGCTGGGCGGCGGAACTCGGCCGTGCTTCGCGAAGCGCCAAGGTGCCGCCCGAGGTGATCGCCGCTATTTTGCATATCGAGACAGACTGCGGCGGCTACACCGGCAATCAAGTCGTCCTGCACCGCCTGGCCCGATTGGCGATGGCGGCCGAGCCGAAAAACCTGGCGCGCAACATCGCCAACCACCGGCACACCAACCCACGACTCGCGAAGCGCACGGTCGAACAGAAGACGCGGGAGCGCGCGCTCTACCTCGAAAACATCTTCTATCCGGAAGTCCGGGCCACCTTCACGATTTCGCAGCAACAAGGCATCGACCCACTCGCCATCCGTGGGTCGGTCGCTGGTGCTTTTGGCTGGCCGCAGTTCCTGCCGGCATCGTATGTGCGCTTCGGCCGCGATGGCAACGACAATCAGCGAATAAGCCTCTTCGAACCAGCCGATGCCATGTATTCCGTCGCAGCCTATCTCGCCGGCCACGGCTGGCGCGACGACCTGAACCACGCCGCCCGCCGTCGTGTGATCTGGCACTACAACCGCAGCGACGCCTATATCGACGCCGTACTGGCGGTGGCGGACAAACTCCGGCACTGATAGCGCGACCGAGGAGCAGGATCCATGCCCGAAACCACACGAAGCTTGAGCGTTGCGGTCATCGGTGCCGGTATGGCTGGCATCCTCTCGGCCATCCGGCTGTCGGAGGCTGGTTTCGAAGATTTCGTGGTCTACGAGAAGGCCGATCGCCTCGGTGGCACCTGGCGCGACAACACCTACCCGGGCCTCACCTGCGACGTGCCCTCGCCGCTCTACAGCTATTCCTTCGCGCCCAATCCCGAGTGGAGCCATCGCTATTCTCCCGGCAGCGAAATTCAGTCCTATCTCGAGCGTGTGGCGCGCGAGCACCGGGTCGAGCGCTTCATGCGCTTTGGCGACGAAGTCGTCTGCTGCACCTTCATCGAAGGCCGCTGGGAGATCGAGACCCGCAGCGGGCAAGTGGATAGGGTCGATGTGGTCATCGCCGCGACCGGCGTGCTGCACCAACCTCGTCAGCCCGAAATTGAAGGTCTGGCCAGCTTTCGCGGTGCCGTCTTCCACAGTGCCCGCTGGGACCATGGCACGACTCTCCAGGGAGCACGTTTTGGCCTGATCGGAAACGGCTCGACCGGGGTACAGATCGTCTCGGCGGTGGTCGATCAGGTCGCCCGACTCTCGCTCTTCCAGCGCACGGCGCAGTGGATCATGCCGATGGAAAATCCCGCCTGCACCGAGGCCGAGCAGGCTGCGGTACGTCAAGATCCGACGGTTGCCACGGCGCAGCATCGCAGTCTTGCCGAACTCTTCTCGGTGTTTTCGGATTCGATCGTCGACGCAGACTCACCCCGCATGAAATGGGTCGAGCAGACCTGCCTCGACAATCTGGAAAACAATGTCCGCGACCCGGCTCTGCGCGACCGCCTGCGCCCGACCTACCGTGCCGGTTGCAAACGATTGGTGATCTCGGCGGATTTCTATGCCGCGATCCAGAGGCCCAACGCCGAACTCGTGAGCGAAGCCATCACGCGGATAGAGCCCGAGGGCATTCGCACGGCCGACGGCCGGCTGCACCCGCTTGACGTGCTGGTGCTCGCCACGGGCTTCAAGGCCGATGCCTTCATGCGACCGATGCAGATCAGCGGACGCGCCGGCCGACCGCTCAGCGATGCCTGGAAGCAGCGTCCGAGCGCCTATCTCTCGGTTTCGATCCCCGACTTCCCGAATCTCTTCATGTTGAACGGGCCCAACGGCCCGGTTGGCAATTTTTCCTTGATCGAGGTCGCTGAACTTCAGTTCGGCTACATTCTGCAACTCGTGGAGCGCCTGCGCTCGGGTGCGGGGCGTGAAATCTGTGCCAGCGCAGAGGCCATGGCGAGCTTCGAGGCGGCGCGTACCGAGGCCGCCCGAAAGACCATCTGGATGACCGGTTGCCGCAGCTGGTATCTCGACGACCGCGGCGTCCCGGCTTCCTGGCCATGGCCCTTCTCGCGCTTCGTCGAAGAGATGCGAGAACCCCGCTGGGAGGCTTTCGAACTGCGTTAGGTGGCCGTCGCCCCGCGTCCTTTTTGGGGCGCAGACGCCATAGGGCCGCGAGAACTGATGGCCCAAATCCTGTCCGCGTCTGCACCAACGCCTCAGAAAATGCCGGGTTCAAATGGTTTGACAGGGTTGAAGGCAGCCGGGCTCTCCAGTATCCCCGGCCACCATGAGCACTGAAACGGCACGTAAAGCAACCAACATCGTCTGGCACCAGGGCAACGTCACCCGTGACGACCGGGAAAAGATCCTCGGTCATAAGGGCTGCACCCTCTGGTTCACCGGCCTCTCGGGTTCGGGCAAATCAACCGTCGCGGTGGCGGTCGAGAAGGCTCTTTGGGAGCGGGGCGTCTCGTCTTTCATTCTCGACGGCGACAACATCCGCCATGGCCTCAACAGCAACCTCGGCTTTTCGCCGGCCGATCGCACCGAGAACATCCGCCGTATCGGCGAAGTGGCGAAGCTCTTCACCGAAGCCGGCAGCGTCAACCTGACCGCCTTCATCTCGCCCTACCGCGACGACCGCGACAAGGTGCGGGCGATCATGCAGCCGGGTGATTTCATCGAAGTGCTGATCGACTGCCCAATCGAAGAATGCGAGAAGCGCGACGTCAAAGGTCTCTACAAGAAGGCGCGTGCTGGAGAGATCCCGGAATTCACCGGCATCTCGGCGCCCTACGAAGCACCCAACAAACCGGAATTGACGCTACGCACGGCCGAGAAGTCGGTCGATGAATGCGTCGTGGCCTGCCTCGAGTACCTCGAGAGCAAGGGCTACATCCCGGCGGCCTGAGGCCGGTGACCCGAAACTGCGACCCGACGTGACCGACCGCTGCAGTGGCAAGTGCCGCTGCGCGGTCGGCGCGGGCCTCAATCCGCCCTTGCGTTTGAAAGCCTAACCGTGCTCGGCTTCGAGGAAACGCTCGGCGTCGAGTGCTGCCATGCAGCCCGAACCGGCGGCGGTCACAGCCTGGCGGTAGCTTGGGTCCTGCACATCGCCGGCAGCGAACACCCCCGGAATGTTGGTCTGCGTCGTCTTGCCGCGAGTCAGCAGATAACCGCGCTCGTCCATATCCAGCTTGCCAGCGAAAAGGGCGGTATTGGGCTGGTGACCGATCGCCATGAAAACCCCGTCCGTGGTGATCTGCGTGCGTTCTCCGCTGCGCGTATCCTCCAGCGTCGCACCGATGACGCCGCCTTCGCGTGAGCCCTGGATCTCGGCGATGGTGCTGTTCCAGATGAACTCGATTTTTGGGTTGTTACGGGCCCGGTCCTGCATGATTTTGGAGGCCCGGAGTTCGTCACGGCGGTGGACCAAGCGCACCCGGCTGGCAAAGCGCGTCAAATAGGTCGCCTCCTCCAGCGCGGTATCGCCGCCGCCGACGACCAGCACGTCCTTGTCGCGGAAAAAGAAGCCGTCGCAGGTCGCACAAGCCGAGACGCCAAAGCCCATCAACGCGGTCTCCGACGGCAGGCCGAGCAATTTGGCCGAGGCTCCGGTCGAAATGATCAGCGTCTCGGCGAGGATCGGCTCGCCGCTGGAGACCTCAAGCCGGAACGGCCGCTGCGAGAGATCAACCGCCGTCACCTCGGCCGAAACGCAAACCGTGCCGAAGCGCTCGGCCTGCCTGCGGAACAGGTCCACCATTTCCGGCCCGAGAATGCCTTCGGGAAATCCCGGGTAATTCTCGACATCGGTGGTGATCGTGAGTTGGCCGCCGGGCTGCGAGCCGTCAACAACGAGCGGGGCAAGGTTTGCGCGGGCGGCATAGAGCGCCGCGGTCAGACCGGCTGGGCCGGAGCCGAGGATGACGATTTTGTGTGGGTTGGGCATCGGCGGCTCGAATAACAGACCGGGCGACCGACTCGATAGCCGGGCGCGTGACTGCAGCTGGGCGGCCGATCGCTCAATCGGACTCGGCACGACCACCCGCGCGCAGCCAGCACCTCTTCGAAGCGCCTTCGGGACGGGCTCAGTCGCAGCGTTCGAAGAAGAGGCACGCATCGATGCTGCGTCGAACGGGACGGCGGTATGCCACCTCGGGCCAGCCGATCGGCAGCAAGGCGCAACTCGGTTGCTCCGCCGGCAGGCCGAGGTAGCGGTCAAGCTCCTCGCGGAAAGCCAGGTGCACGGTGGTGAGCGACGCGCCGAGCCCAACCGCCCGGCAGGCCAGCAGCACGTTCTGGATTGCCGGGAAGAG
>VFKT01000321.1 GCA_009885395.1 Deltaproteobacteria bacterium
AGCAGTTTATCGTCTTGCCCAGCCGCGCTCATCCACATCCGTGCCCGCGCCCGGAGCATGCGCGGACTGGCGCGGGGCTTTGAAACCCTCTGTCGCCAGGCGCTCAGAGAATCCTGGTCTTTCGAGGAGACTCTGGCTGAGGCCCTGGCCGTCGAGATTGCGTCACGCCCGGATTCCTCGGTCCGCCATCGCTTGCGTGAAGCACGCTTCCCCGACTTGAAAACCCTGGATCAATTCGACTTCACCGTGACGGTCCAGGCCCTCGAGCGGCTTTGGCTAGAAGAGCGACCGACATCCCCTCGACGTTTCGATGACGTGCTCGACGTGTCGCGCGGGTCCGCACGAGGTCGCACCTTGCGAGTCGGCGTAGGCTTCCCCGGCTGGCGTGCTCGACGTGTCGCGCGGGTCCGCACGAGGTCGCACCGCGATGGGAGGATCGCGCGAGCGACGTAGGGCGTTGGAGGGTTGGAGGGTTGTGCGCGTTTTCCATGGAGAGCGCGACTTGCTCGGTTTGTATGGCGTCCGCCCGTGGGCTGCACCGATTCCGAGCGAGATTCCGGACGCGCCCGCTTGAATGACGTTATAACATCGTTTATACTGATTGGTGAGGGATCCATGACCAAAACGCTCACCGCCATCGGCAACAGTCTCGGCCTGATCATCGATCGGCCGATCCTCGAGCTGCTCAAGATCGACAAGAACACACCGCTCGAGATCGAGACAGACGGAACGTCGCTTACCATAAGGCCGCAGACGAAGGATGAACGGCGGGCACGCGTACGCGCATCGACGAAGAAGCTCATGGATGCTCACGACAGAACGTTTAAGAAGCTCGCAAAGTAATGTTCGAGTTTCTGACCGTCGCGGACGTGTTGGAGATTCACGAATCTCAACTCGAACGGTTTGGCGGTGGCGCCGGGATTCGCGATCTCGGTATCCTCGAATCCGCCGTCGCCCAACCAAAGGCTTCTTTGGGCGGCGAGTATGTTCACGGCGATATTTTCGAGATGGCGGCTGCATACCTATTTCACATCGTGAACAACCACGCGTTCATCGACGGTAACAAGCGGACGGGCCTGCTCGCCGCGCTCGTATTTCTCGACACGAACGGCGTTTCGCTCACCGAAGACTCCGATCTCCTCTACGACCTGACGGTGGGCGTTGCCGAAGGGCGAGTTCCAAAGTCTGACGTAGTGGACCGACTGCGAAAATTGGCGGGTGACGGCGAGGATCGTTAATGCGGGTCTGCCCGCGGGGACGCACCGGCTTCGACGCCAAACTCGCCTCAGGCCAGGATGCGGGCGATGCGGCAAACTTGCCTCCTTCGTCTCCTGGCGACCTCGTGCAAAGCGCCACCATCAACGTCGGCGAATTTCGATCAAGTTCCCGCGACTACCGTTGCAGAGTCTCCTGCTCGAAGGTTCCAGGAGCTCGAGAGAGACGCATGTCTGAAGCGCGCGGCGAAGGCGGGCTCCGAGCAGTGCAACCAGATTGTTCCAAAGGAGAGTCGAGCCCCACGGTTGAAAGCGATGGTGTCTGGGGGGTCGTCGCCGACGGGTTTCCGTGTCCGCCCACCTCCGGGCAAGGAGCAATATGGCGGATCCAAGTAGACAGCGCAACGATTTCGGCGCGTTTCTCTTGGGGCATCTTATAGCCGAGGGTTTTGCGGGGGCGTCCGTTGAGGCTGCTATGATAAACCGGGGGTTGGTGGCGCCTACGATCGATGAACTCCTGTTTTCAACTCAGCGGCGCCGGAGCAGCAGGAGATGCTCCCAGCGCGGCTGGTCGCCGAAGAGGGCCGCCAGGCGCGGGTCGAGCGGCGGCCGCAGCTGTGAAGCGCGTGCGATCGGCTCAAGCCCCGCCGCAGGGGCGGCTCGGGCAATCGCCCAGGAGGCGTTCTCTGGTTTGCTGCCGACGATACCGTCGCCGATCACCAACACGGCATGACCGCCGGGCCGCAGTACCCGAGACATCTCGGCAAGCCAACGCCGACGCGCATCCACCCAGGGGCGCAACGCCGCGCCCGGCGCCTTGCCACGGGCGCCGATCTGCGTCTGGTCGAAGGAGGCGCGCTCGAGTTCGAGCCAGGCGAAACGGACATCGTGATGCTCGGCGTAATCGTAGACGCCGGCGTAGGGTGGCGAGGTCAACACCAGATCGAAACGCGATTGCCGTGCGAGCGGCAGGTGACACGCATCACCGACCAGCACCTGGGCATTGGGTGTCCCAGCCGGAACCTGCTGCTCCAGCAGTTCAAGACCGCGTGCGAGTTCCTCGACTCGTGCCGCGAAATGGCGCGACGGGATGCCGCGTCCGATCCGTTTCTCGGCGGCACCCGGAGCGGCCTGTTTGCCGGCCCGCATGAACTTGACCAGGATCGACGACAAGCAAAGCCAAAGGGCGCGGCCGACGGTATCCTCGGGCGTGGCTTTCACCAACTCCCGCAACCCAAACAATTCAAGGGCGGTATGAGGCGAGAAGCGCATCGTCTCCTGCCGAGCCCAGGCAGGAATCGTCACAGGCACCCGTCCGCGGGCACGCGCCTCGGAGGCTTCGGCGATGGTCCTTGCCAGCCCGACCAGACGGCTGCGCCCGGCCTCATCAAGCGGGCTGGTACGGACCTCGGCGATCAGCCCCGCGAGCGGGCTCGCATCGACGCCCGCCGCCACTCTTGCGGCAACCATCGCTTCGACCAGCACCGTGCCGCCACCGCAGAAGGGATCGAGCACGCTCTCCCCCTTGGCGCTCCAACGATCGAGCGCGCCGCGCGCGATCGAGGGGTGCATCCGGCCGGCGTAGCTATGAAAACCATGCGTCAAATCACGCTCGAGGCTGCGGTCGATGCGGAACAGAGCCGCCAGCGCCTCGCGCTCGTCACGCACTCCTTCGGTCTCCACGGTACCGCGCAAAACCGAAAAAGCGCGGCGCTGCTGCCCGGGACCAGCGGAATCGAGGGGCTCGCGTTCCATCGAACGAGATCGAAAGCCTCCTCAGAGGCCCCAGTCAACTGCCCTGGAGGGCCGGGGCGCGCGCCCCGGCCGCCTCCGGCGCGCTCTCAGCGCCCCTTGAATGCGGGCTGGCGACGCTCGCGAAAGGCCGCAATCCCCTCCTGCGCATCCTCGGATTGCGTCACCAAGGCCTGCAACGACGCCTCTTCGTTCAAGATCGTATCCAGCCCGACCTCGGTGCCGTGGTTGAGGAGCCGCTTCGAGATGCCGATCGCAAAGGTCGGCCCCGCCGCCAGCCGCGCCGCCCATTCGCGAGCGGTCGATTCCAACTCCTCCGCCGGCACGACCTTGTTGATGATCCCAAAGGCCAGCGCGTCCTCGGCGGTCAGGGCATCGCCAAAGAAGGCGAGTTCCTTGGCCTTGGCGAGCGGCATCACGCGGGGCAAGAGGAAGCCGCCGGCGGCATCCATCGCAATCCCTCGTCGCACGAAAACTTCGATGAAGCGCACGCCGGCCGCCGCGATCACCAGATCCGAACAGAACGCCAGGTGCGCACCGAGGCCGGCCGCCGTGCCATTGACGGCCGCGATCACCGGCTTCTCCAGCTCCCAGATCGCACGCAAAAGTTTCTGCGCCCCGCCCACCATGATTTCGCGGGTACGCCCAACCCAGGGCGTCATCGCGGCACCGCCACCGGGCGTCGAGAGATCGGCACCGGTACAAAAACCCTTCCCGCGGCCCGTCAGAACGATGGCGCGCACCTCGAGATCGGTCCGGGCTGCCGCCAGTCGGTCAATCATTTCGTCGCGCATTGCGGCCGTGAGGGCACCCATCTGGTCGGGGCGGTTCAGGGTGATCCAAAGCACGCCCCCCTCGTTTTTGAATTCCACATCCGCCATTGCATCCTCCGTTATCGTTCAAATCTTCCGCGGTGCGGCGGTCCGAGAGCATGACCCTCGGTACCGTCGGCCACACTCGCTCGCTCTACCGCACACTCTGAAACCTTGGCCCGCCCAACCGGGCTCGCGCGATCTGCCGCGCCATTTTAAATTTATGCACACCAGATCTCCCCGCTCTACCCTCGCGGCAGGCCAAGCACCCGCTGGGCGATGATATTCCGTTGCACTTCCGAGGTTCCGGCATAGATCGTTGCGGCGCGGGACCAGAGCATCCCGTATTGCCAGCGCCCACCCTCAAGAGCCGCCGGATCGTGTTCGTCGAGCAAGCCACGCGGTCCGGCGATCTCGGAAGCCAGCTCAAAGAGCCGTTGTTCGAGTTCGCTCCAGAGCAACTTCAACACCGAACCTTCGGGCCCAGGTCGGCCATCGCGCTCGGTGGTGCCAAGACTCCGCCAGGTGCTGAGCCGCAGGATTTCGACTTCGCATTCAAGCGCGGCGATGCGCTGGCGGAGCCGGGGATCGGCCGCCTGATCGGCACGGCTCCTCAAGAGCGCCACCAGCCCATGCAGTTCGCTTTGAATTCTGGGGTAGGGCGTCACCGATGCCCGCTCGTGGGAGAGCGTTGTGATGACGATCTCCCAGCCGCGATCGATCTCGCCGATCACGCAATCGAGCGGCACCCGCACGTCCTCGAGAAAAACCTCGTTGAACCAGGCCACTCCCGTCATTTCGACGAGCGGCCGGATGGTGATGCCAGCCAATCGCATATCCAGCATCAGAAACGTCAATCCCCGATGCTTCGGCACATCGGGATTGGTGCGCACCACCAGGATGCACCAATCGGCGAAGCGGGCGAAACTCGTCCAGACCTTCTGCCCCGTGACCACCAGCGCGTCCCCGTCGCGCACAGCCCGGGTCTGCAGGGCGGCGAGATCGGAACCAGCGCCTGGCTCTGAGAAGCCCTGACACCAGACTTCGTCGCCGCGCAGGATGGCCGGCAGGATGCGCTTCTTCTGGGCCTCAGTGCCGTGCGCGATGACGGTCGGGCCGACCAGCCCTGGCCCGACGCCGACATCGATCAGATCGGGTGCAGCCGCACGAACGTATTCTTCGCTGAAGACGAGATGTTCGCGGTTGCTCAGATCCCGGCCGCCGTACTCGCGCGGCCAACTCAATCCGGCCCAGCCACCTTCCCAAAGCTTGCCGTACCAGCTGCGGGCGAACGCAACGCGGTCGGCAGCCGTTTTCGGGCGAGGAAAGGTGCCGTCACACCAGCCGGCCGGCAACGTCGCCTGCAGCCATGATTGAACTTCGCGCCGGAAAAGTTCCTCGGCCACAGTCGGGCGAAATTCCATGCTTTAACCGCGTGTTTCCGGCGGCGCGAGGCTCAGCCGACACCACCCGGACGCAAGCTCTCGCCACCTGTCGGTTCCTTGGATTCCTGAATCCCCTCTTCGAGGATTCGTCGATCGTGGTCGTCGGCGTATTGCAAGGCAAATTTCGGCCGGAGCAGCGAGACCATCGGCGGGATGAAAAGCAGCGCGCCAATCAAATGGAAGGCCAGCAGGATCACCAGCAGAAGCGCCATCTGGGCCTGGAACTTCATCGGGAAGAAGCACCAGAAAATAATACTTGCGGTCAGCGACAGGCCGGTGAACAGCACCGTCTTTCCGGTGGTGTTGTAGGCCCGCACGATCGCCTTATCGAAGTCCCGATCCTTCGGGTACTCCTCCACGATGCGGCTCAGCACATAATAACCGTAATCGATCCCGATACCGATACCGACCGCCGCCACCGGCAACGAGTTGATATTGAAATCGATCCCGAGCCAGTACATGCAGGCTTCGCTGAGCGGCTGTGAAATCAGCGAGGGCAGCATGACGATGAAGGCCCCGATCACGGAAACGTAGGTCAGATAGCTCAGAATGAAAACCACGGCCAGAATCAAGGCAAGATTGACCCGATAGGACCATTCCACCTCTTCATTGGTGGCAGCCAGAATGCCGATCAACCCGCCGGCCAGGAGGTAACGCACCGGATCGTCGGCCGATACCTCGCTCCCAATGAATTCCTTGGCCTTGGCGATCGACTGCTTGATCACGTCGTGGTTGTAGTTTTTATAGAAGACGGTAAGCGTCGCATTGGTTTGGCTCATGTCGAAGAAGCGATCCATTTCACCGCGTGCCGTATTCGAGGTCAGCAGGAAGAAGAGCTGGCCAACGTGGTCGGCGGTTGCGGGAAGGATCTCCCATTTCGGATCGCCCTCGTGAAAAGTACGGAAAATGCGCTTCAGCATTGTGGTCGCCGAGATCGAGCCACCGATCGCTCCGGTCTCGTCGCTTTGCTTCATCCAGCGCGAGAACAGATCCAGCGATTCGAGCGCCCGCGGATCCTTGAGCGCCTCGGGCTTCTTGCCCTCGGCGATCACGATCAGCTGGCTGGCTCCGACAAAATTATCGTTCACGAAATCGAAGGCGACGTTATGGGGATGGTCGTCGTAGAGCAGCGCCTTGCCCGGGGTGGCGTCGCCGGTTTTGACCTTATGCGAATAGTAGAATCCGACTCCCAGCAACACCGCCAGAATCAATGCCATGCCTTGACGACGCCAGCTGGTCGAGCACCAGATCAGGAACTTTTCGAAGAGGTCGTAGGCCCGCGCAAAGACATTCTTGCCGTGATGGGTGGCGAGATTCTTTGGCGCCGGAACATAGGAGAGGATGATCGGATGCAGCGTGACCACGCTGACGAAAATCGAAACGATCCAGAAGCTGCACAGGATCGCGAGCTTCTGGATGATCGGAATCCGCGCCACCACGAGCGTCAGGATGGCCAGGCCGTCGGCCATGATCGAGACCATCGCCGGAGCGTAGATCTCAGTATAGGATTTGACGATGGCCGCATCCTTGTCTTTGAGCTTCTCGTATTCCTCGTGAAAACGCTCCATCGATTGCACCGAATGCGAGTGGGCGCGGGCCGAAATCAGAAGCGGAATCACCAGCACCAGGGGGTCGAGCGAGAGGCCGAAGAGCCCGCCGAAACCGAGTCCCCAAACCGCACTCAAGCCCCCGGAAAGGATCGGAATGAACACGCCCTGCCAGCTCCGGAACTCGAACCACAGGATGATGATCATGGTCGCGATGCTGGCGAAGAGCACCCACATCATCGCCGGCACCACGGCCATGAAATTGGCGTGCAAGACCGGCGGCCCGGTGACATAGATCTTGTGGTTCCCATCCGATTCGCGCGCGACGATCTCTTCAACGCGCTTCAGCATGCCCGGCAGGTCGAAATATTCCTCCCAGAAGCCTGCCACAATGAGCGTCGATTTATCGTTCGGCGAGACGAAGAAGCCGCGGATACCCTCGGTCGTGTAAACCTTCATTTTCATGAAGGCGAGGTCTTCCTTCGTCTCTGGAAGTCTCGGGTAGGTCAGCGGCACCACCTTGATCCCGGTACCCGAGGTCAGCGTGGTCTTGAGCTTGGGGTGGGTAACCGAGAGCACCTGCTCGCCATTGACCCCCGGCACGCTCTGCAGCAGGTCGAGCGTGATGCGATCGACCTTCCGGAACGTTTCAGGGTCGTCGAAGATCGTGCCGTTGGGCGTCTCGACGACGATGACCAGCTGGTTCGCCGTGCCGAACATCGAGCGGTACTTGGTGTAGAGCTGGATGTAGGGATGACCGGGCGGGTAGAGGTCGAAAAAATTCGTCGACACCGCCATGTAATTCCACATGAAGTAGAGGAAAAAGATCGTCACGGCAGTGATGACCGCGGTGACTTTCCCCTTGTGGCGCAAAAGGAAGAAGAGGTAGCCCTCGATATATTTGCGTGGCAGCATGGATGTTCCCTACTCGGGCGGCGCTCAGGGCGCGGCCGGAACTGCTTTCCGGATCTTGAGTTCGGGGTCATCGAGCACAATCGCGAGGCCGCCGGCACCAACGACCAATGCCCCGTCGGACCAGGCCGCCACGCCGCGCATCCAGGAAAGACTGCGCTCTCCGGGAAGGCGTCGTACCTGCCAATTCACGCCGTCCCGGCTGACAAGGACATGCCCGAGGTCGCCGACCACGACCGCACCTTTGCCCGCCGCCGCGACATCGTAGAACCCCGGGTTCTGAATGGCGTCCATCACTCCAAGCGTCTCGAGCGCCTGCATTTCGAAGGATCCACGCTGCGCCTGCCAGCTCACGCCGCCGTCTTGCGTTCCACCGATAAAGCCATCCATGCCGACGATCCAGCCGGTTTTTTCATCGCGAAAGTCGACACCAAAGAGGGTTTTGTCGGTTCCGGTCGTTTGCTTCTGCCAGCTGGCGCCGGCGTCGTGCGAGACCAGCACCGTGCCGAACTCGCCGGCGATCACCCCGAATCCGGGCGTCGGCCAGCTCAGCGAAGTCAGGACGACATCCTCGTCCAGCGTGCGATCCTTCCAGCTGGCACCGCTATCGCTGGACTCGATCACCGTCCCCCAATCTCCGACCGCAAACACATGTTTAGGCCCGGCGAAACGGACCGCAAAAAGATTGTGGACCACGGGCGATTTGCGGGCCTCCCAGGTGCTGCCGCCATCCCCGGTCGTGAGCACCACGCCGCTGCGGCCGACGATGACGCCGTGCTCGGCGTCACCGAAATCGACCGAAAACAAATCCTCGGTGGTCGGGGTCTTTTGCGCCACCCAGGACACGCCACCGTCGTCGGAACGGTAGGCCGCACCGAACTGGCCGACCGTGAAGACCGGGCCCGTCCCAGCCCGAATCACCCCGAAGAGATTCTCGACGATCCTGGCCCCGGCCATGGCATGGACCGGCAAGACCGCGATCACGAGCCCCAGCGCGAGCCACCGCAGCTCGCAGACATTCACCCGCCGTCTCTGTTCCTGCCCCATCGGCAACCAGCCCCCTCGCACGGCTCATAGCCAAAAAACGAATTGCCGTTCGGCCTGTTGAAGTGACGATTCGCCCGTCTACCTGCAAGCGAGGCGACTGGTCAAGGCGAAGGCACCCCCGCGTCCGACGGGCCCGGTGGCCGTGATCGCATGGTAGGGGCGAGACCCATGGCCAGGCGCTCCCTCGCTTCGATTCGCCCCTCCCCGGCTCGGCTGACGCGCCTGCGCACGGCGGGTCTGTGGCGGGAGCGGACGCTGCCGGCAGCGCTGCGTGCCACAGTCGCCCGACAACCAGGCGCCGCACTTCTGGTCGATGGGGCGGTGGTTCTGAACGCTGCCGGGTTGTTGGCCCGGGCCGAAGCGCTGGCGAATGGCCTCGTCGGGCTCGGCGTCGGCCGGGGCGACGTCGTCGCTTATCAACTTCCGAATTGGTGGGAAGCCGCCATCACCCTGCTGGGGGCCAGCCTGGCAGGCGCCACCGTAGTCCCGGTGGTCGATATCCTCCGGGCCCGCGAATTGCGTTCGATTCTTGACGAGACCCGACCGAAAGTCGTGGTGGTGGCGGCAAGCCATCGCAATCTCGATGGCGCCGCTCGTATCAGGGAAGCGCTTGCCCCCGAAACGAGGTCCGCCAAGGACTCGGCAACGGCTTTGCCTCTCGACCTCGCTGCTCATGGCGAGGCCTCCATCAGGTCTGATCTGCCCGGCTGGCTGGCGCCCACCATCGTCGTGGCCCGACAAAACGACGAGGTTTCGCCGACGACAGCCGGCACGGTGGCGTTTGAAGACCTGCTGCGCACGCCAGCCCGGTCGGATCTGCCCGAGCCCGATCCCGCCCAGATCGCCGTCGTGATCTACACCTCGGGCTCGACGGCCGCCCCCCGCGGCGCCATGCATAGCCACGAGACGCTCGACGCCGAGTTGCGCTCGCTGGTCGAGGTGCACGGTCTCGGACCGGGCGATGCCACCCTCATGCCCTCGCCGGTCGGGCATATTTCCGGTGTCATACATGGGATTCTCGCACCGGCCCTGCTCGGCACGCGTGCGGTCTTCCTCGACCGCTGGGATCCCGATCAGGCGGTCGAGTTGATCGAAGCCGAACGCATCACCTACATGATCGGAGTGCCCACGCTGCTGCAGCAGATCCTCGACGCCCCCTCGCGTCCACAGCGTGACCTCTCCTCGTTGCGGCTCTTCTCCTGCGGCGGGGCGCGGGTGCCGCCCGAGTTGATCCGACGCGCCCGGATGGAACTGCCCGGCCTGGTTGCCAAACGGGTTTACGGCTCGTCCGAGTTCCCGACGATCGCCACGACCACCGCCGAGGACGCTCTGGCACGCGGCGGCGATACCGAAGGCCGGGCCATGCCGGGGGTTGAAATCCGGATCTGCGACGAGGCGGGCCAGACCCTCTCGCCCGGAGAGGAGGGCGAGATCCGCGCCCGTGGGCCCGACCTTTTCATCGGCTGGGTGGATCCGGCACTCGACGCTGAAACCCTCGACCCCGAAGGTTTCCTCTGCACCGGTGATCTCGGCGTGCTCGATGGCGACGGCTACCTCCGGGTCACCGGCCGAGTCAAGGACATCATCATCCGAAAAGGCGAAAAGTTCAGCGCCCGCGAACTCGAAGATCTGCTCGATCTCCATCCTGCCGTGCAAGAAGCGGCGGTCATCGCCCTCCCCGACTCCAAAACCGGCGAGCGCGCCTGCGCCTGCCTCAAGCTGCGACCAGGCGCACCCAAGCCCTCGCTAGCCGACCTCATCTCCTTCCTACGCCTCCACGACCTCACGCCCCAAAAACTCCCCGAGCAACTCGCCCTCGTCGCCGACTTTCCCCGCACCCCCAGCGGCAAGATCGACAAACGCCGCCTCCGCTCGCAATTGAAGGGGACGTGCGTTTAATTTCTTCTGCGAAGTTTAATTTTCGCGCGGATCGCAGAAAAATGGGCGCAAGGTGGCTGGGTCCACCCCTGGCAAACTCACCCGCCAGGCTCTGACCCGCCCCATACAGACCGTTGCAAAGCCGCAGCGATGGCGTACGAAGCCCCGGGTGTCGTTCCTTGAGATCCAACGCGCCGAGATCGGACGCGACTACGAATGCTCGGTGCTGCCGCCCATTACCGCCGAGGAGTTGATCGAGTACGCCCGAACGCTGGGCATCGAAGACCCGCTCTGGCTCGATCCCGAGGCCGCCCGCGCCGGGCCTCTTGGCCGATTGGTCGGGTTGCCCACCTTCGTCGTCAAGCTGCGTGGTTCCTTCTACGTCCCACCGCTGGCTGCGAGCGAAATGAGCCGCAGCGGCTTTGTTGGTTTCGACGGCGGCAAGGATATCGAGTTCGGCGTGCCAATCGAGCCCGGCGACAGCATCACCGTGCGCTCGAGGATCACCGAGATCTACGAAAAAACCGGCCGCAGTGGCAGTATGGTCTTTCTGGTCTACCGGCAGGAACTGCGAAACCAGCGCGATGAGCTGATCGCGAACGTCGATTCGCGCATGCTGCAAAAGATCCCCCCGCTTCCGACCCCGACCGTCGACGGAGACACGTGATGGCCTCGATCAACTTCGCCGACCTCGAAGCGGGTGATGATCTCCCGCCACGCGAGCTGAAGCTCGACAGCGCCTTCATCGCCGCCCATGCCAACGCCATCGATATGACGGCACCGCGCTTCACGGACGACGAAGGTGCGCGGCGCGAAGGGCTGCCTGGACAGATCACGCCCGGCGCCATGTCGATGGGATTGTTTGCCACGACTTTGATGGCGTGGGCGCCCGAGGCACGGCTGACCCGCCTCGGCTGCACCTTTCGCAGTCTTGCACACGCCGGGATCGTAGCCCGGATCTGCGGCATGGTGGTCGAAGTCGATATGCCGCGCCGCTCGGTCGAGTGCGAAATTTGGATGGAAGACAAAGCAAGCGGCGACCGACTGGTCTTCGGAACGGCGACGCTTCAGTTCCCGGACCCGCCGCTCGTCTAGCCGGGCAGCTCGACGCGATAAGCCACGGTGCGGCCATCGCTGACGCGATCGGCGCGCGGCTTGAAGAAACCGAGCCAGGCAATCCAGTATTTTTTCTCGTAGGTGCGACCCATCCGATCGACCACGGCCAGGTCGCGGAGTCGCTCGGCCTCGGCCACGATCTCGGGCCCGTCGGCAGAGCCGACATTGATCCGGAGCGGCCCCGCCTCGCGCAGCCGGCGCGCCTTCCAACTGCCCGGCGAGGTGGTGAAGTAGATCGTCCCCGCGTCGAGGCAGAACCAGATCGGAGCCTGATCGCTCCATTCACCGCTGCGGCGGCGGGTCGAGACATAGATCAAATCGGCGTCCGACAGAGCGGCCAGAACCGTCCCCCGCTCAGCCCCCGACGAGGGCCGGACAACGCCGCCCATCCAGGCCCCAGCACCCAGCGCCGCCGAAATCCGCAGCAAAGATCTCCGCTCCATGCCGACGAACGTATCAGGTCCGCCAGCGGCGCCAAACAGTTGCGGCCCGACGAGGCCGGACGAGGGCTGAGCCGCGGGAGCCACTCGCCCCGGACCGAACGCCGCCGCGGCCGCGCGCGGGACGCGAACGAGAGCCCCTGACCGGAGGCCCGGCCCTCCCGAGGGCTTTGCCCGGGCGATGATCCGCGATAAGCGCAGCCGGTCGCCATGGTCGCCCACCCCCCACCCACCCTGAAGGCCACTCCCCGCGCGGCGCCCGGTGTCGTGCAGCTGACAACCCTCTTGATCTTCATCAGCGCCCTTCATCTCGACTCTTTGGCCCTGGCCACGCCCGGAAAGCTGCACGCCGAAGGCCGCATCGAAGCCCTCGGCGTCATTCGCCTCGACGAAGACTCGCCCGCGCAAGCGCCTGGCCTCCGGGTCGATCTCGAAGTCTCACAAAAACTTGATCCGCGCTTCCGCTGGCAAGCCAGCCTGGTGGCGCGCGCCGGTGGACCGCCCCGAGATTCCAACGGCGGTGTCTTCGATCTCGGGGCGAGCTTCCAGAACCTGGCGCCCTCGCTCGAGATCGGCGAGACTTGGCTCTCCTTTCGCGCCAGCGGCGTCGAGATCAGGGCCGGTTTGCAAAAATTCTACTGGGGCCGACTTGACGGCGACCGGCCCAATGACCTGCTGAACCCCCGCAACTTCGAGGATCCTGTTCTCGACGAGGACCGTGAAGCTAAAATTGCTGTCCCGGCCCTCTCGGCCGACTGGACGCTTCCTCGCAGCCGCCATCTGCCCAACGCCAGTCGTCTCACCGCCGTCTGGGAACCCATCGACGTCCCCTGGCGCTACCCCCTGCCCGGCGAACGTTGGTTCGCACCGGCGGCGCTGGCCCCCGAATCGATCGTCGTTGGAGCTGTGCCCGCAACACCGTGCCCCTGTGAGATCGACGTCAATCAGCAGGTACGGAACAGCGCCCCGCCGCGCCGCGACGGCGGTGACGGCAATTACGGATTGCGCCTCGCCGCACGCAGCTCGGGCGTCGACTGGGCGCTGGTCGCCTATGAGGGATACGACCCGGCGCCAAACTTCGAAGTCCCAATCCGAATGCTGGCGCCCCCGGCACTCTCCACGACCGATACTCTCGCCATCGAGGCCGACACCGAACTCCGTCCGGCCTACCGCCGCTTCACCTCATTCGGCGGCGACCTGGCCCTCGAGGCCTTCGATTGGACCTTTCGCGGCGAAGGGGCGCTGCAACTCGGGCGGCCCTTCCCGATGTCGATTGAGCAGGTGACGCAGCGGCTGCTGGCGGATCCCGCAGCGGTGGCGCGCCTGGTCGACGGCGAGACCATCAGCCGCGACGCTTACGCCCAACGCGATGCGCTGAACTGGGGGGTTGGGGCGGATACCTTCTTCGGGCCCTGGATGCCCCTGATCGAACTCACGCAAACCGCCCTCCTCGACAACCAGATCCCCTTGCTGGTCCCCAATATCGATACCCGGCTCGCGCTACGGCTCGGCCGTACCTTCCTTGACGAAACCGTCGATGCCGAAGTGATGGCACTCCAGGCCTTCGAACAAGGCGCGGGCCTCGCGCGCCTGCGGGCCGGTTGGACCTTTGCCCCGGGGACCCGCATCGAGGCCGGGATCGTCGGCCTCTGGGGCAGCGAGAACTCGCTGCTCGGACAATATCAACGCAATAGTGAAATCTATGCGCGTTTCCAATGGTCGCTCTAGGCTCCGAAACACCGCGGCCTTGAATGCCACCCGGGCTGGCCGTAGAAGCGAACCGAGGTGATACCCCAATGATGACCCAGCTTGAAGCCGCACGAAACGGGATCCTAACGCCGGTCATGCACCGGGTGGCGGTCCGCGAAGGCCTCGATGCCGAGACCATCCGGGCAGAAGTCGCCCGCGGGCGCTTGGTGATTCCGGCCAATATCCGACACCTCGCGGGCTCCGCCGGCGAGGCCCCAACCGTCTTGCCGGAGACCTACGAGCAGCTTCCGGCCGTCGGCCATCCCGGGGCACGCGAGGGGGCGCGGCTTTGGGTGAACCAGACCGCCGAACAGCGCCGCCTCACCCTCGAGGACAAGGCCCTGCCGGGCGGGGAACGCGCGCCGCAGCGACTTGATCCGACCGGCATCGGCCGGCGCATATCAACCAAAATAAATGCCAATATCGGTGCCTCGCCGATCTCGAGCAGCCTCGCCGACGAAGTCGAAAAGCTGAAATGGGCGCAACGCTTCGGCGCCGACACGCTGATGGACCTCTCGACCGGAGGCGATCTCGCCGCCTGCCGCCAGGCCATCATCGACAACTCGACGATCCCGATCGGCACCGTGCCGATCTACTCGATGATCATCGGCCGAAGCATCGAGGATCTTGGTTACGACGAAATCTTGCAGGAAATCGAGCGCCAGGCCCGCCAAGGCGTCGATTATTTTACCATCCACGCCGGGCTGCTGCGCGAGCACCTCTCGCTGGTCGAACCCCGAGTCTGCGGCATCGTCTCGCGTGGCGGCTCGTTGCTCGCCAAATGGATGATCCAGCACGGCCGGGAAAACCCGATGTACGAACTCTTCGACGAGATCAGCGCCATCATGCGCGAATACGACGTCACCTATTCACTTGGAGATGGCTTGCGACCGGGCTGTCTCGCCGATGCCTCCGATGCAGCCCAGCTCGCCGAGTTGCGCACGCTCGCCGAACTGGTGCACCGGGCGCGCGCCGCCGGCGTCCAGGTGATGGTCGAAGGCCCGGGCCATGTGCCGCTCGATCAGATCGGCTTCAATATGCGTCTCCAGCAGCGGCTCTGCGACGACGCGCCATTCTACGTGCTCGGCCCACTCGTCACCGATGCCTTCCCCGGCTACGACCATATCACCAGCGCCATCGGAGCCACCGAGGCAGCGCGCCACGGCGCCGCCATGCTCTGCTATGTCACGCCAAAAGAACACGTGGGCTTGCCGAAGGCCCAGGATGTCCGCGACGGCTGCATCGCCTACAAAATAGCAGCACACGCCGGCGATGTTGCGCGTGGCGTGCAAGGCGCCCGCCAATGGGATGACGACCTCTCGCGAGCGCGCGCCGCCCTCAATTGGCCCAAACAATTCGAACTGGCCTTCGATGGGCCGACCGCACGCGCCCTGCACGACGAAGATCTGCCCGTCGATACCGATTTCTGCGCGATGTGCGGTCACGATTGGTGTAGCATGCGCATTTCGAAGGAGATCGTGGCCTTCGCATCAGGCAAGGACTTAAGCTTTCAGCCGGCGACCCCACACCAGCGCAGCCCCGGGCTTAGCCGCGAGGCGCTCGAAATCCTGCAGCGGCGCGCCACCCATCTGCCGGTGGTCGAGGGGGTACACGCCTGCCATAGCGACGTCGCGCAAGATCCAGCCGTCGCACGCGAGGTGCAGGGCCTCGCGACAGCCGCAAGCAACTGAGTCGATCGCTCTCAGGCCTCAAAGGTCAATTTTTTCGAGGCTTTGAGGGCGGCGAACGCAACATCGGTGGGAAAGCCTCGACCCAACAAAAAACGCGCGACCCTCGCCTGTAGCCGCCGATCGTCGGCCACCCCCTCGGGGTAACGGCGGCCCATCAGCGCCAACGCTCGCTCCAGATCGCCGATGCGCGCGTCACCGATCGCATCCACGGCATCATCCTCGCCGATGCCACGCCGCTTCAACTGTTGGACGACACGTCGACTGCCGAGCCCACGGCGCTCGGCCAGTCGCATCACGGCGCCGGCCACTTCTGAATCGTTGAGCAACCGCTCGGTGCGCAGCCGATCCATGGTGGTGCGCACCAGGTCGGGCTCGAAGCCGCGTTGTTGCAGCCTGGCTTCGATCTCAATCGCACTCAGGGGCCGACGCGCAAGTGCCCGACAGGCCGTGGCAAACGCACGCCGGGCTTCGCGTTCCTGGCTCAGAAGCGTCGCACCAGGCGCGGGCTGGCGGCGCGCCCGGCCGCAGGCGGTGCTTCCGGGTTTCGCCCGGGGCGTTGAAAGGGCCCCCCTGCACCTGCAGCACCTGCGGCACCTGCGGCACCTGCGGCAC
>VFKT01000135.1 GCA_009885395.1 Deltaproteobacteria bacterium
CGCCTGCGTCGGCATCCACCCCGAAGGCACCCGCAACAAATCCGCCGATCCCTGGGAGCTGCTGCCAGCTCGCCCCGGCGTCGGGCAACTCGTGCGCCGCGCCCATCCCGACACAGTTGTGATCCCCTTCTTTATTTCTGGCTTGAGCAACGATTTCGTGCGCGAGGTGCGTGGCCGCATTTCACCCGCCAGAAACCCGCTGCCGCCGATCCGCTGGACCTTCGGCGAGGTGCTGCGGGCAGGCGATCTGGTCGATCGCGGCTCGCCGCTCGATATCGCACACTACCTGCTGCACGACGTCATCGGGTCGCTGCGCGATCTGCAGCGCGCCGGACTCTCCCGGTCCCACAGCCAGTCGCACTCTGCAAGCTCCGCCCTGGCTACCGGCTGAGGCCTGTTCCACTCAATTGTCCGTTCAATCGAAGGGATTGGCGAGATTGAATTGCGCCCCGAGCTTGGCATAATCAACACCCGGCTTGCGCTCGCATTCCTGTGGAAAGAGTTCGCGCTTGCGAGCGTAATACGCCTCGCGATGGTCGCCGGCTGCCTGCGGATTGTAGGTCACGTAATACGACCGCCGACGGCTGCTGCTCTGGTTCCGTGCCGAGCGATGCGGCACCCATGAGTCGAAGAGGATCAAATCACCGGGCTTGGCAAGCATAGCTTCCCACTCGAGGGAATCAGCCACGTCCTGACGAACAGTCCCATCGGGATTTTGCGGCAGAACCTGGTTGGTCGACGCCGCACGCGCCATCTCCAGACAACCGTTTTCCACTGTGAAGGGATCGATCGGGAGCATCGCCGTAACGAAGGTCTCGGCCCCGAAGCCGACATAGGCCGGGCCATCCTGATGCGGCGTAAAGCCGGCCCCGCCGGGTGCCTTCAGATTTATTTTATCCTTGAAAACGATGAAAGACTCGCCTGTCACCGCCTCAAGGAGTCGCTTGAGTCGGGCTCCCTGGAAAAAACCGCCGATCCCTTCGTGGTGCGGCAGAAAGTTCTCGATCCGGGCGAGCATTCGAGAGTCGCCACCGGGTGCCTTCTCGTAGTACCGCATCCAGCGCCCCGGAGTGTCGGGCCAGGCTTCGAGCTCAGCGGTCCAGTTTGCGAACGCCGCGACCTCGCTACTGTCCAGCCAATTTTCGAGGTGCAGATAGCCGTGGGCGTGAAAGTGCTGGAGCTTCGCTGCGTCGATCATGGGTCGGCAACTTAGCAGCCTTGGTGCCGAGGCCTCCACGCAGGTGATCGACGAGGTCGATGGACCGGCCTCGACGACCGGCTCGCCCAAAACGAAATGCTCTGCCCCGTCTGCAAGGTTGTGATCCGTTCGAGCCGGGAACTGCGGCCGGGAGATCGGGTCTACCGCATGCCCTGCATATCGCGTTTGATCGTGATGGTCGGACTCGGGGGAAGACTCGAAGCGACGGTTGCCTACTGATTTTCTCTTGCGCGGCACGAATGGTTTCGGGAGGATCCTGTGGCTCCCCGCCGTTGTCCTTTCGCCAGCGGCCGTACCCACGTGGACCCACCATGCACCGCCCATTTGTCTCCAGCGCCACGCTTGCCCTCGCCAATCTGTTGGCCCTGATCGTCCTGACCGCAACGCCTGCTGACGCCCAACTCGCCGTCTCGGCCTGGCCGAAGCACCAGCACGATCTGCAGAACACCGGCCGCAGCGACACTCTGCGCGGGCCCGTCGGACCGACACCGCGCATCCTCTGGCGCTACACCAGCCGGGGCGGCGAACGCCGCGCGGCGGTCTCGGTGATGCCCGACGGAACGCTGGTCGTGCCCAACGGCCGCCACCCGGTCAGCGCCCACGATCCGGCCACCGGCACCGTCCTTTGGGATACCAAGCAACGCGGCGACATCTGGGCCGTGATCGAACGCTCGCAGCCCGCGATTTCGGCCGATGGCCACATCTATTTCGGCGAGCGCGGCAACAACCTCTGGTCCTTCACGCCACCCAGCACGATTGATTGGCGCTACAAGGTGCGGGCCGACGGCGACGTCATGACGCCCCCCACGGTCGGGCCGAACGGCACGATCTACATGGCCTCCGACGCTCTGGCCGCGGGATGGTTCTTTGCCATCAACCCCGACGGCTCGGTCAAATGGAAAGCCGTCATTGGTGGCTCGCCGCATAACGTCTCGCCTGCCCTCTCGCACGATGCGAGTACCGTCTACATCACGGCCGGCGGCAACAAGCTCATCGCCGTCGATGTCGACACCGGTGCCGAACGCTGGCGCATCGTACTCGCGCCGGGCGGCTCGGGCAGTCGTCACCCCAATTTTTCACCGGTGATCGCCGCCGACGGTACCATCTACGTCGCCAATATGCACGGCGTCTCTGCCGTCGAGCCGGTCGCCGGGGTGCGACTCTGGGAAGCGCGCTTTCCGGCAACCCAGTTTCTGTCGCCACCCGCACTCGGCGCCGACGGCACCCTCTACGTCGGTGGCACCAGTCAGCCGAGCACCTTCTACGCGCTCGATCCCGTCGATGGCTCAGTCCTCTGGAAGCACCGCATGACCCTGCCAGGACGCTTCAGCAACACGCCGCCAATTGTCGATGCCGATGGCAATGTTTTTGTCGGCAGTGCGACAGCGTTTTACGCCTTCGACGGCGACGGGGACGGCGCCGGGGGCGGGCGCGTGCTTTGGACCCTCGACATCGGGCTCGTGATCCAATCCGGCCTGACGCTGGCGGCCGACGGGCTGCTGGTCGGCGGCGGTGGCCGCGAGCTGATGGCGATCGTCGACTAAAGCTCGCGCACCGCGCCGCGATCGGCACTGGTCGCCATGCTTGCGTAGGCCCGCAGCGCTGTTGAAACCTGGCGAGGACGCACGTGTGCCGGCTGCCAGGCCGCCGCCCCGCGAGCGTCCATGGCGGCACGACGACGCGCGAGTTCGCCGTCGGGGAGCAGGATCTGGATGGTGCGCGCCGGGATATCGATCCGGATGCGATCGCCCGCTTCGACCAACGCGATCGCGCCGCCCGATGCGGCCTCGGGTGAAACGTGCCCGATCGCAAGACCCGATGTACCGCCGGAGAACCGACCATCGGTAACCAGCGCACAAACCTTGCCGAGACCCTTCGATTTCAGGTAGCTCGTCGGATAAAGCATTTCCTGCATACCCGGACCGCCACGCGGACCTTCGTAGCGCACCAACACGACATCACCCGGCTTGACTTTATCGCTGAGGATATCCTCGACCGCCTGCTCCTGGCTCTCGGTGAGGTGGACCGGGCCTTCAAAAACGAGATTATGGGCGTCCACTCCGGCAGTCTTCACCACACAGCCATCGGGGGCCAGGTTGCCCCGCAACACGGCCAAGCCACCGTCCTGCGAATAGGCGTGCTCGATGTCGCGGATGCAGCCGGTGGCACGATCGTCGTCAAGCGTGTCCCAGCGCGTGTCCTGACTGAAAGCCACCTGGGTCGGAATCCCCGCCGGTCCGGCACGGAAGAGCTTGCGCACCGCATCGTCTTTTGTTTGCCGCACGTCCCAATGTTCGAGGGCGGCAGCGAGCGTCGGGCTATGCACCGTGGCCTCGTCGAGATTCAGCAAGCCGCCGCGCGCCAATTCGCCGAGGATGCCCATCACGCCGCCGGCCCGGTGGACGTCCTCCATATGATACTGGGGCGTGGTCGGCGCCACCTTGCAGAGGTTTGGTACCCGATGCGAGAGCCGGTCGATATCGGCCATTGAAAACTCGACACCGCCCTCCTGCGCCGCCGCCAAAAGATGCAGGATGGTGTTGGTGGAGCCGCCCATGGCGATATCGAGGCTCATCGCGTTCTCGAAAGCCTTGAACGTCGCGATGCCACGCGGCAGGGCACGCGCGTCGTCCCCTTCGTACCAACGCTTCGCCAGGTCGACGATCACCCAGCCCGCCCGCTCGAAGAGGCCGCGCCGGTCGGCATGGGTTGCCAGCAGAGAGCCGTTGCCCGGCAGCGACAAGCCGAGCGCCTCGGTCAGGCAATTCATCGAATTGGCGGTGAACATACCCGAACACGAGCCGCAGGTGGGGCACGCCGCGCGCTCGTATTCGGCGACCGTCTCGTCGTCGACGTTTGGGTCCGCGGCGACGACCATCGCGTCGATCAGATCCAGCTTATGGTCTGCGAGTCGTGTCTTGCCCGCTTCCATCGGACCGCCCGAGACGAAAACGCACGGGATGTTGACGCGAAGGGCCGCCATCAACATCCCCGGAGTGATCTTGTCGCAGTTCGAGATGCAGACCATGGCGTCGGCGCAATGCGCATTCACCATGAATTCAACACAATCCGCGATCAGCTCGCGCGAGGGCAGCGAGTAAAGCATGCCATCGTGGCCCATCGCGATGCCATCATCGACGGCGATGGTGTGGAATTCGCGCGCGACGCCGCCGGCCGCCTTGACCTGCCCGGCCACAACGTCGCCAAGATCCTTGAGATGCACGTGCCCCGGCACGAATTGCGTGTAGGAGTTGACGATGGCGACCATCGGCTTGGTGAAGTCTTCGTCTTTGAGGCCGGTGGCGCGCCACAAGGCACGAGCTCCGGCCATATTGCGTCCCGCTGTCGTGGTTCGCGAGCGATAGGTTGGCATGGCCGATCTTAACCCTCGTGCCGCGCCTGCCGCAACGACGGCCCGGCCTGCGCCTTGAGCCTCAGAGCATCCGGGTCAAGAGGGCGCGGTGCATGATTGCGTCGTCGGGGTCGTCCGGCCAGACGGCTTCGCCAAAATGCGCCCGCCGGGCATGTACCCGCGCCATCACCAACGCGTGCCGGAGTGCGGCGTAGACCGCATAGAAATGCCGATCCGTCGCCGACACCACGACGCCACTACCCGCCTCGTAGCTGGCCCAGGCGTCGTCTGGCCGCATGAACTCGGGCAAGCCAGGCAAATTCATTTGAGCCGCGATGTCCTCGAAAAAGGTGTGCAGGAAGATCATCCAGCCGACGTCCACGCCACGCGGCGCGATCGAGGCCATCTCCCAGTCCAGCACCGCGACCGGCCTAAATCCATCAAAAAGCATATTGCCGATGCGCGAGTCGCCCCAACTCACCACGGGTGCACCCTCGTCGGCGGGCCAGTTTTCGTCGATCCAAGAAAAAGCGCGTTCGATCAGGGGGAAGGTGCGGCCCTCGCGCATCCATTCATAGAAAGCGCGCCAATCTTCGACGTGGCGCCGCAGGGCCGTCTCGCCGGCCGTCGTCGGGCTGAGAAAGGCGAACGCACCGTCGCCGAGATCGATCGCGTGCAAATCGACCAGCACGCGGAGCGAGGCCTCCTGAAGCTCGCGCCGTTGCTCGGCCGTCGCCTCGGTCATCCAACTGCCAAAATTATAGGGCATCACATCGGGCGGCACCCGGCCATCAACGCGTTCCATCACCAGAAAGGGCGACCCGATATGAATCGGGTCGGGTTCGAGCCAGCGCGCCGGAGGCACGGGTACGCTGCTGCGCTCGCCCACGAGACGCATGACCCGGAACTGCGCCTCGAGATCGTAGCGTGGGAACACGGGGATGTCGGCCACGTCGGGGGCCAAACGGGCGACGAACGAGCCGCGCATCTTGCGACCGGCTTCCTTCCAGCTTGCGTCAAAACAAAGTGTCTCACTCGACATACCATTGGCATCGGGACTTGTGACCGAGGGCACGCGCGGCCCCGCACCCGGAACAAGAATTCTCGCAAGCCAAAGTTCAATGGTGCGCCTCACCTCATCGGGATTGCGCGAGGTGCGCTTGATCGGTTCGCCCGCAGCCGCTATTGCATTTTTGTCTGACACGTTTTCGTCTCTCCACTTCCGTACAGCGCCAAGCCTCGGGGCCTCAGCTGCGCTCAGCCAAGAGGTAGATGGCGCGATGGCGGGTGGCGAGCACCGGCCGATCACCATCGAAGGCCGCCACCGCAAGCTCGACGATCTCGCCGGAAGGGCGGCTCTCAAAGCCGACCACAGAGGCCTCGACCCGCAGCAGGGTGCCGAGCGGAATCGTCCCCAGATGCCGGGTCTGACTCGAAACGTGGATCCAGGGCCCAAGCCGTACATTTGCCGCCAGGATCCAGTTGGCGAGACCAAGAACGAAGCCCGGATTCGCCAAGCCCTCGCGGTCCGCCCGGACGAGATCCTGCATGGCCTCGGGGTCGCGGGTGGTGGTCGCCATCTCAGCGGTCGCCCGCCACTCGATATCGATCGCGCCGAGCCGGCCGTGTGGCATCGCTTCGAGGGCGGCGCGGGAGGCCTCCGGTCGGTGTTCGCGGGCGGGTGCCAGCGCGTCGCCGCGTCGAATCGGGGCGCGCGGCACTTTGGCCAAGGCCTCCCTCTCGGCTGGGGCTTGAAGTCGTGACGCCGGGTCTGCGATCGTCGTCGCGTCCGGGTCATTGCGGGCCACCAGTCCCTCGGCGCAGAGTTCGCCCTCCTGGTCCAGCACGCGGCCACGGTAGGCCGCTTCGCCGATCGGCTCGACCTCAACCCGAAAGGCCGTCCCTTCGTAGAGTGGCCGGCGCAACGCAAGGCTGGCAACCCCCTGCTCAAGCCAGTCTCGACCCCAGGCGATCAGAGCCGGCTCGACCAGGTAGGCGTAAACCACCACGCCTGGCACCAGCCCGCCCCGGAAGCCGAAGCGCTGCGCCACGTCGTCGGCGTGGATCCGGTTCTCGGATGCGGTGGCGGGATTGAAGGCGATGCCGCGAACTTCGGCTGGAAGCATGGGCGCAGCGTGCCGGATCGTTTGCTGGAGGGCCAGCGGCGGAGGCGGCTCTTGGACGTCCGGGCTCGACGCGGCGCACTCCCGTCTCTACGGAATCGCCCATGGGACGGATCTTCGAAGTACGCAAATCGACGATGTTCGCGCGCTGGGACCGGATGGCGAAGGCGTTCCACCGCATCGGCAAGGAGATCGCGATCGCCGTCAAGGCGGGCGGCGCAAATCTCGACGGCAATCCCGCCCTCCGCCGGGCGCTGCAAAACGGGCGCGCAGTGAACATGCCCAAGGAGAAGGTCGAAGCTGCGATCAAACGCGCCAGCGGGCAACAGGCCGAGAACTACGAAGAGGTACTTTACGAGGGCTATGCGCCGCACGGAGTGGCCGTGATCGTCGAAACCGCGACCAACAACCCGACCCGCACGGTCGCCAATTTGCGCGCGCACTTCAACCGCCGCGGCGGCAACGTCGGTGCGACCGGCAGCGTCGCCTTTCAATTCAAGCGCATGGGCGTGTTCCGCCTCGCACCAGAAGGCCTCAACGCCGAAGAACTCGAGCTTGAAATGATCGACCATGGTCTCGAGGAAATGGGCGAAAGCTCGGGCGAGAAGGGCGAACCCCAATTGCTACTGCGCTGCGCCTTCGCTGATTTCGGCCATCTACAGAAGGCGCTTGAAGACCGTGGCATCCATCCTGTCGCGGCCGCTTCCGAGTACGTCGCACAAACGTTTGTGCAGCTCCCCGACGGCCAGGCCAACGAGGTTTTTGCCTTGGTCGATGCGCTCGAGCAGGACGACGACGTGCAGCGGATCGCGCACAACCTCGGCTGAGGTTGTGGGCGGGAGCAGAATTTCCAGCTTGGAGACTGGTGTCCATGCTGGTATGCTGAACCATGCTGAAACCAGCCAGAAAAATCACGGTTGAAGTACCAGAAGACCTGCTCCGAAAGGCCCAGGCGTCGACCGGCGAGGGCGTCACCTCGACCATCCGCCAAGGCCTCGCGATCCTGGCCGCCTCGCAAGCCTACGACGAACTCCGAGCCCTGCGCGGAAAAGGGCGCTTCTCAGTCGACCTCGCCAAACTGCGCGAGGACCGGCGGTGATCGCAATCGATTCAAGTTCGTTGATCGCCTACCTCGGAGGTGACCAGGGGCGAGACGTCGAAGCCATCGAATTTGCCCTCATGGAACGACAGGCCTGCCTGCCCCCGGTGGTCTTGACGGAGATCGGCAGCGACCCAAAGCTGTCCCAACGGATCATGGCTTCGCTCGGGCAGATCCCGCTGCTCGAACTGACGGCAGGCTATTGGGAGAGGGCTGCGGTCTTGAGAGCGAGCATCCTCGCGCGCCGAATGAAGGCTCCGTTGGCCGACGTGTTGATCGCGCAGAGTTGTATCGATCACGATGTTTACCTGGTAACGCGGGACGCCGACTTCGGGCGCTTCGTCCAATTCGGCGGGTTGAAGCTCGCGATTTGATTTCGTCGGGAAGTGGAGCTGGCCGAACCTCGGCCGATCTTGAACGGAGAGCCGGGCCAAGACGCTGCGCCCGGGCCCGGCTTCGCTGGATTTCAAACTACCGGAGATGGGACTCGAACCCACACACGGTTTCCCGTACCGGATTTTGAGTCCGGCGCGTCTGCCATTCCGCCACTCCGGCCAAGCTGCTGCGGGCAGAGCGCTACGCCATGGGCTCCACGTTCGCCAGCCGGGCAGAATCGCTCTGCCTACCCCGACCAGCCCCTCTTGAAAGAAAAAAGCTCGCCCCCCTGCCTTTTTCTCTCAGGAACCGCTAGGGTCGTCCCCAACGGGTGGCCCACGAGAGGACCGGCGGGCCCCCATAACGAGGGAGAGGGAGAAAGTATGTTGAAGAGGAGTTTTATTGCGATGGCCGCTTTGGCGGCTGGATTTGTGCTCGTCGCCGATGCGCGGGCCGATGTTGTGGAGGCCGAAGAGGTCATCGTTGGCGAGGAAGCACCTCCGCCGGCACCGATGGTCGAGCCCGAGCCCGATTACAACCGGCTTGGACCGTACTTGGGGCTTGGCGCGTCTTACTACGTCGAGAACTTCGGCAGTGGCGAGTATGGCGTCGGTGCCGGCGGTCCGGTCAACGTCGACTTCGAGGACACCTGGGGCTTCAACGCCCGTGGAGGCTGGCGGTTCCTGCCCTGGCTCGCCGCAGAGGGCGTCTACGAGTACGCGAGCAACTTCCGCGCAAACCTTAGCCGCGCAACCCCTGGCCGCCCCGGAGAGGTGGACGTGGGTACGGCCAAGGCTCCAAGCAATACCTTCACCGTCAACGCAAAGGGCATCCTGCCCTTGGGCCGCGTTCAGCCCTACCTGAGCGGGGGTATCGGCTTTGTCAATGTCCGCATCCGTAGCATCAGTACCGCGCAGCGCGATTTCGACGACGTCAGTCGCTCGCAGACCGATTTCGCCGGCCGGGTTGCCGCTGGCAGTGACGTCTTCATCACCGAGCATATCGGCCTCTTCGTCGAAGGGTCCTATCTGATGCCGATCGACAATCTGCACCAGTTCAACTACTTTGGCGTCCATTTCGGCGGCAAGTACGCGTTCTGAGTCTACCAAAACTCGGTCGGCCTGAGCCGCCCGGTTTGAAGGGGCCTCCTGCGATGCAGGGGGCCCCTTTTTTTTCTGGCACCAGACGTGCCATCCATTCCCCGGTGACCTCAGCAAGCGAGCCGATCCGCCCTTTCGAGTGGGCGCTCTGCCTGGCGCTTGCCGTCGCAGCGGCTCTCGTGCACCTGCCGCTTGTCGCCACCAGTGCGGGCGGTTGCGACGAGTGGCACGTCCTGCAGATCGGCGTCAACCTGCTCTCGGGCGAGGTGCTCTACCGCGACACCAACCATGTCGCGGGCCCCGGCGCCTTTCATCTGATCGCCGGGCTGTTCCGGATCTTTGGCGAGCGCTTCGAGGTCGGCCGCTTCGCCATGCTGGCCATCTACTCCTTTGTGGTCACGGCCACCTGGGCTCTCACCCGGCGACTCACCGGCCCCTGGCCCGCGCTCGCCGCCGGACTCTGGATGCTCGGCTACCGTCTCTGGTCGTTCCCACATTTTCATATCTTTCATTATGCGACGATCGGGTTCGCGCTGGTGCTCGCGGCTTTCGTTGTCCTGCACGCCGAGCGAAAACAGAGCCTCTGGCGCGTCGCGGTGGCAGGCCTGCTCGTCGGCGCGGCCTTCACCACCAAGCAGGATTCCGGAGCCTTCGGCGCGCTGGCCTGCGTCATCTCGCTGCTCCTGGTCCATCGGCTCGGTGTTGGCACGGACGGTCGTCAAGGCCGCGGCGGGCTTCGCTCGGCGCTGATCCTTGCCGCGTGGGCAACCCTGCCCCCGCTCGCCTGGGTGGTCTGGTTCGCCGGCAACGATGCGCTCGGGCCATTTCTATGGCAGACGGTATGGGACCCGATCGTCCTGAATCCGCTCTTCACCGCCGGTGGTGGCCCGCAGGCTGGCGATTATCTCGATCTGGCGCCACTTCGTCCCCTCTTTGGGCAGGATCCGACACTGCGACAGTTTGCTTTCAGCTGGATGCCGGGTCTGCTGCTTGATCTGCACCTGCAGCAGATCTTCTCAAGCGCGTTATGGACCAACACCAACCTGATCGATCTTGGACTGAAGGCGCTCTACCGGCTGCCCTGGGTGATTCTTCTGCTGGAGGGCTTCGCCACCCGGCGCGCCTGGTCGAGGACCCGCGCCCGGCCCATAGACGGCGATCTGCTTCGCGCCACCAGCGCGCGTCTCGTCCAACTCGTTTTCGCGGCGGCACTCTGGGCCGCCTTCTCGAAGCCGCGCGACTGGATTCATTTCTCGGTGGTCATCGTGCCATTGGTGCCCATCATCGCTCGTCAAGCTTCTGCGTTGTTGGCACGGTTGCACGGCCTGCGCCGTGGCTTCGCCATCGCAACCACGACCGGGGGACTGCTCCTCTGGCTCGCCGCCAGTGCGCATCTGGCCCTCGGTGCGGCACGCACCTACTCGACGCCTGTCGAAGGTGTGCGCGGCACGGTCTTCGTCCGCCCCGAGGATGCCAAAAGTTTCTCGACGCTGCTGCAACGGCTCGATGCCACGCCCGCGGACCAGCCCGTGCTCGTTCTGCCCTGCCTGCCGGTGCTCACCTTTCTCGCCGACCGGCCCCCCCTTTCGCGCTTCATCTGGCTTTGGCCGCGCGATGCCTATGCCGACCGTGACCAGCAGATCCTCACCCGCCTGAAGGAGGTGCCCAACGCCACGGTCGTGCATGTGCTGATGCACACCCCCTTCACACCACGGCCGCAGCAACTGGTTCCTGAACTTTTTGAGTCTCTGGCGACCACGCATCGGATCGGCGAGGTGGTGGGCGAGCGGCCTGACCGAATGCTTTGTGCGCTCGCGACGCCTCGCAGCCTGCCGCCCACGCTGTCGTCGATCGGCGCGCTGCATCTCGACACGCAGCTCGATCAGGCCCGCCTCGAAAACGGCGCCGCTTCGCCCAGGAGCGAGACCCTGGAGAAGTCTCCGCCAACCGCCAGGGCCCGCTCGGCGAGCGAAGCAGTCGCGATCGAAAACTGGCCCCTCACCCCCCGCGTGCTGCATTTTCTCCCTGGCACCGACGCGCCGAATCGTTTGATCATCCCGGTCGAGATCCCGGCTGGGGGGCGGCTTCGCCTCGAAGCGGGCGTCAATCCTGATTTATTCCAATCGATCGGCCCCCTGCCTCTGCGACTCGAAGTGCTGCTCCGCGATGCGAATGGGAAGGAGCACAACCTGCTCGAGGTCGAGAAGGATGTCTTTTCGCGTACCGCTGATCGAACCTGGACGCCGCTCGACGTGGACCTCGCCCCCTTTGCGGGGCAGCGGGTCGAAATCGTTCTCTCGCTGCAGGCTCTCGGCTGGAAGCCCGGCAGCCATGCTCTGGCCGGCTTCGAGGATCCAAGAATCGAGCCGAACTCGCCGTGAAAGCCCGATGAGGACAAACCACGGCGCCAGAGGGACTGGAAGTTGCCGAGACTCTGCGAGGGGCGCGCCGCGACCAGGTGCGCCTTACCCGTGCCGGGCCGACCGGGCTGAAACTTGCCGAGACTCTGGTAGGGTCGCGCCGCGATGAGCCAGTCCCGCAAGCAAGTTCAACTCTTCGCGGCAGCACTGAGCATCGTCGCGATTGCCGCTGCTCTGCGATTCTGGGCGCTTGACTTCGGCCTGCCCCATCTCATGACCCGCCCCGACGAGGAGGTGATTCTTCTTGCGACCCGCTCGCCGGCCAGCGGCCACTTCGATCTACAATACGGCATCTACCCCAGCGCCTATATCTATCTCTCCTGGGGCTTCGGCGAGCTGGCCCACGCGGCCCTTCGCCTTCTCGGCGTGCATCCGGAAATCGGTTACGCCGGCGCGATCGACACGATGCCGTGGCGTATTCTTTTGCTGCTACGGCTGCTCTCGGCACTTGGTGGCATCGCGGCCGTGGGTTGGCTGATCCGCATCACCCGACGCGAACTCGGGAACTGTGCCGGGCTGATCGCCGGCGCCTTGCTCGCCGTGAGTTTGATCCATGTGCGCGACAGCCATGCCGCCAAGCCCGACGCGCTGATGAGTCTTGGCGTGGTCGCCGCACTCGGCGTGATGGCACCGCTGGGGCGGGGCACCACCCGGGCGCGGGCTCTCGGCACCGGCGCCGTGATCGGATTGGCGATGGGGATGAAATACCCCGCCGTCCTGCTGCTGGTTCCAGCCTGGGCGCTCTGCTGCCTCGGCTCAACCGGCCAGGGCTGGCGGCGGCTCATGCCGGCACGCGGTTTCGCCATGGTGGTGGCGGCGGCCCTGGCCTTTCTTGTCACCTCACCGGATCTTATCGTCAATCCTAAAACACGAGAAAAGGTTCTTTCAATCGTGGTGCTGGTCTTTCCCCAGGCTTTCCCCGAGGTGTCATCGCCGGGGGCGGCAATTCCGCCGACTCTCGCAAATCCGAAAAACTTGACGCATCCTCAAAGTATTTTTGATGGTTGGCTGTTTTACTACGGTTTCGCACTCCGCTACGGCATGGGCTTGCTGGCGACGTTGCTGGTGCCCATCGCCCTGCTCTGGGGTCTGGTCGCGCAGCGTCCGTTGGCGTTGGCCAGTGCGCTCTTTGTGCTGGTCTCGTTTCTGCTTTTCGGGGCCTCGCCGGCTCTGCTCTCCAGATACTTGACTCCTCTCGTGCCCGCCCTGGCAATCCTGCTCGCGGGCCTGCTGAGCAGCGCCGTACGACGCCTGGGAGCCCGGCGCGCCGGACTCGCGCTGGCCGCCGCGACGCTGGCGCTGATCGGCGAGCCGCTCTGGCGTTCGCTCGAGCACGACCGACTGCTCGCCCAAACCGATACGCGCGTGCTGACCACCCGTTGGCTGCGGGAGAACCTCCCCGCCGGCCAGACTGTCGCCGTTGCCGGGACCGTGTTCTGGGGTTGGGGCGAACCCGCTTTGCCGGCCGGCGCCCGATTGGTGCGGGCACCCCTCGAAGAAAAGGCTCTCGATGCCGCGGGCGTGCAATGGATCGTGACGCACGACCATCTGCTCTTCTCGTCGCAGCTCCCGACAGAAGCCCTCGCCGCTCTCGCTGATCGTCTGGTTCTGCGGGCAAGCTTCGAGCCCTTCATCGGAAAGCGCGAGCGGGCGATTTACGACCAGCAGGACGCCTATTACACGCCGCTTGGGGGCTTCGACGCGGTCGAGCGGCCGGGCCCGAGCGTGCGGGTCTACGAATTGCGACCGCAGAATCCGGCGCCCTGAACCGCCCCCTGGATCCGCGAGGCTCCACCGGAACCAAACCCTCAACCGGCCAGCGAGTGTCCCTCAACGCGCCGTCCGTAAGAACCCGCCCGCGAGTGCGAAGGCCTGCGAGAGGTCTCGCGCTCAGCCGCAAGCGGATCCACCCGCCAGGGGTATCGCGATATCTTGTCTCCTGACACGGCCTATGCCACGACCGCTGCGTCCCTTTCTGAAGAGAATGAGCGCCATGACACAACAGATGAACTCCCCCTTTCTTTTTTACGCGCACGAGGTGTCCTACTTCTCTGGAAAAGTGCGCCCCGCGCTGCGCTACAAGCGGGTGCCGTTTGCGGAACTGCTGTGCACCCCGGATGTGTTCCGCCGGGTGATTCTGCCGCGTACCGGCCTTGGTTTCATCCCCATCGTCGTGACGCCCGAGGACGAAACCTGGCAGGACACGAGTGATATCCTCGATGCCCTCGAAGCACGCTTCCCCGACCCGCCGCTGATGCCGATGACGCCGCTGCAGCGGGTGGTCGCTCTGCTTTGGGAGATCTACGCCGACGAGTTCCTGATCTTGCCGGCGATGCATTACCGCTGGTCGACTGCCGAGGGCGAGACCAAGGCGCGCGGCGATTTCTCGTCGGGTTCGGGCAACCCGGTCAACTCCAATGCCTTCGCCGACAAGATGAGCGGCTCGCTGCTGGCGCTCGGCGTCCTGCCCGAGACTCAGTCGGTGATCGAAGCCCATACCCACGATCTACTCGATCTGCTCGAGGCACATTTTTCATCGACGCCCTATCTGCTCGGCTCAAAGCCCTCGCTGGCCGACTGCGCCCTGATGGGCCCGTTCTATGGGCATCTCTTCCTTGATGCCGTGCCCGGACGCCTGCTCCGAGAGCGCGCTCCCCGCACCTGCCATTGGATCAACCGCATGAATTGCCCGGATCCAGAAGCCGTCGGTGCCTGGATCGAGGACGACGGGCTGGCCCCGACGTTGCGCCCGCTGCTTGAGCTGATCGGACGCGACGCGGTCCCGCTGCTGCTCGATGGCCTGCGCGACTTTGAAACCTGGGCCGACAATCGACCGGAAGAGCATCGCGACGCACCGCCGCGCGCCACCGGCTTTCATCAGACTTCCCTGCGCGAGGTTGCCTTCACCCGCTACACCAACGCCTATTCCCTCTGGCTGGCGACGCGCCTTTTCGACGCGATGGCCGAGCTGGATGAGGCGGCGCGCAACCGTGTCGAGGCAGCGTTGGCCGGCACCGGCTGCGAGCCCCTGGCGCAGTATCGGCCCCGCCACCGCATCATCAAGCGGAAGTTCAAGCTGGCGTTCGAGAACAGCTAGACCAGGAGGATCCCCACGATGCCAATGGCTCAAATGCCGAGCGCAGAACAGCTGAAGCACCTGCTCGAAGGCCCGGTAGGTCAGCCCTTCGTCATGGTGAATCTGATCCGCTTCAAGCCGGTGGCCGACGGCAGCGACGGGAAAGTATCCGGCGCGGAGTCCTACCAGCGTTACGGCGGCCCGATGCAGAAGATCATCGGCTCGATCGGTGGCCGCCTGCTCTGGAGTGGCTTCGTCGACTCCGTCGTCATCGGCGAGCCCGACGACGACGAAATTGTGCAAATGGTGGCGCTGGTCGAGTACCCCTCTCGCGAGGCCTTCGTGACCATGCTGCAGGATCCGCGTCTGGCTGAAATCGGCGGTTTCCGGATGGCCGGCCTCGATGGACAATGGCTCTTCGCCTCGACCCAGGGGTATCCTCCCCGTACAGTCTGAGCATGGATCTCGGACTCAGGGGCAAAGCCGCTATCGTCACCGGAGGAAGCCGGGGCATCGGCCGCGCCATCGCACTTACGCTCGCCGACGAAGGCTGCGCCGTCGCGATCTGCGCGCGCACCCGCGCCGACCTCGACACCACGGCAGACGAGATTCGTCGCCGCGGCGTCGCTGTCCACGCCGCGATCTGCGATATGCGCGACGCCGAGCAGCTCGGCAGTTTCCTCGACGGCGCCCATGCCGCACTCGGCCGCCTCGACGCCCTCGTCAACAATGCCTCGGGTTTTGCGCTCGGCGATGACGACGCCGCCTGGACCACCAATTTCGAGATCGACGTGCGGGCGACCGTGCGAGCCAGCCAGCATACTTTGCCGTGGCTCGAGGCCTCGGGTGCCGGCAGTATCGTCCACATCGCTTCGACTGCCGCGCTCGAGGCCCCCGGTCCTTCGGCCTACTCGGCGATGAAGGCCGCCCTCATCAGCCACTCGAAACATCTCGCAGTGGCACTCGCGCCGAAAAAAATTCGCGTCAATTGCGTCGCGCCGGGGGCGATCGAGTTTCCCGGCGGCATCTGGGACCGCGTGCGCCGGGACGAGCCGGCCTTCTACGATGCCATGCTCGAGACGATCCCCTGGGGCCGCATGGGTACGCCCGAGGAGGTCGCCGCCGCTGTCGTCTTTCTGCTCTCTCCCCGCGCCGCATGGATCACCGGGGCTTGTCTCCCGATTGACGGCGCCCAGCACAAAGCCAATCTCTGAATCAGTCGAAGCTCCAATTCTCGCCGCCATGCACTTGCCCGAGAACGTTCTTTGCGATCAGAATGCGATGCACCTCGTCGGGTCCGTCGGCCAGGCGCAACGTCCGGGCGCCCTGCGCCATCGCCCAGAGCGGCAGATCGCCTGAGACGCCAGCGGCTCCCCAGACCTGGATCGCCCGATCGACCACCCGCTCGAAGCAGGCCGGCACGAAGACCTTGATCGCCGAGATATCGGTGCGAGCGTCGCCGCCACCGTCCATTTTTTCGGCGCAGGCGATCGTCATCAAACGCGCCGCCTGAATGTCGATATAGGAGTCTGCGATGAAGCCCTGGACGAATTGCTTGGTCTCGAGCAGCCCGCCGTGCACCTCGCGCATCGTCGCCCGTTCGACCATCAGATCGAACGCCCGCCACATATGCCCGATCGAGTTCATGCAATGGTAGACGCGACCGGCACCCAACCTATGCTGCGCGGCCTCGTGGCCTGATCCAACCGTGCCAAGCTGGTTCTCGACCGGCACCCGCACATCGTCATAGCGAATTTCACAATGGTCGCTGTCCTGCCCCCAGACCTCGATGCCCCGGACGATCTTCAGGCCGGGGGTGTTTGTCGGCACAATCATCTGCGTCATCTTGCCGTTGCGTTCGGCCGGTCCGGTGGGATCCTCGGTACGGCACATCACGATGAGAAAATCCGCACGCTTGCCGTTGGAGGTGAACCATTTATGGCCATTGATGACCCAGAAATCGCCATCGCGCCTTGCTGTCGTGCGAATTGCCCGCGGATCAGAGCCTGCCGACTCGGGCTCGGTCATCGAGAAACCCGATTCGAGACGGCCCTCGGTCAGAGGAACCAACCAGCGCTGCTTCTGCGCCTCGGTGCCATAGCGCAGAAGAATTTGTTGATTGCCTGAATTCGGGGCAACCACGCCGAAAAGCCGTGCCGCGATCCCGCTATAGGCCAGGATCTCGTTCATATAGGCGTGTTCGAGGAAGGTGAGGCCCGCCCCGCCATATTCCGGAGGCAGATGCGGTGCCCAGAGACCAGCCTCGACAACCTCGGCCCGGACACGCGCTCGCGCCTCGGCGGCGGTCGGGCCCTCGCCCGGCTCGGCACGACCGGCCAGCAGACGCTCGAAGGGAAGTATTTCATTATTGACGATGCGGGCCGTCGTCATGCGGATGTGATTGATCCGCTCGTTGAGCGCCAGGACCGGTCGCACATTCATCGGCATCGTGGCTGGTCTCCTTCCAGGTTCTGAACTCTTTCGCGGCGCCGCATGGCTTTCATCACCGGGCCGGGTCGAGGAACTCGCGGAACCCCGACGGCGCATGTGGCCCGATGCAAAGCTGTTCCATGACTCCGATGCCCTGCTCCTGGCCCATGCGCGCCCGCATCACTTGTTGGACGTGCAGATTGTCGAGTGCCATCGGATCCAAGTCGGCGTTGCGCCAGGATTCGCCGGCGAAGGCGAGTTCACCCTTCCAGCGGCCATGGCTCCACTCGGGGTGCATATAGCCGATGCCCTTCATGCGAAAACAGAGCAGCGGCTCGAGTGAAATTTCATGGCGACGACCGTCTTTACCCACCAGGATGGTCTCGGCGCTGGCCGCCCGTCGCGTGCCGGGCACATAGTTGATCTTATGATCGACACGCGCCATATATTCGATGGCCGGATCTTCGACGCCAGGAATGTGCGACGGATCCTCGTACGCCGGCACGATGGCACCATCCATATGCCAGGGGTGCCCGTTCGCTTCCTCGAAAATGCCAAGGTGGGTGCAGCGATTCGCCCAATGGACCGGCGACCAGAGGAAATAAACGCCGGGAAACTGCGTCATCGGCGCCCCACCCGGATCGGCATCGCCGACGGGACGTACGCCCCAGGAACGGTCCTTGGTGCCGTAGACGTGTTCGCGATCGACCTTCAGCTGGCGCCCGCCGTAGTGGATTTCGCCCTGCCAACGACCGAATTGTGCAAAGCGGGTCGAATCCATGATCAGCTTGCCGGCACTGCGCAGCGTTTGGCGCCCTTCTTCGATGCAGGCCGTGCGCGCGGTGAAGGTGAGGTCGCAAGCAATCCCGGTTTTGTTGTCATCGATCACGACCCGCATCCGGCGCATCGGCTCGATCATCTCGATTCGGAAGGGCCCGACGCTCAAATCGGTCGGGTCGGTCGGGCGGCGCCGCGAGGCATGGAAAGCATGCTGCTGCTCGGGGTCGACAATGCTGAAGCCGCAATCAAGAATTCCGAGATTCGGATACAGGCCCATGCCGATTCCGAAGTAGAACGAACCATCGTCCGCGTAGCCGTTGAACCAGTAGCGGTCGTAGGCGTTGCGGTCGGAGGTGGCGGGCACCGCGACGGGTTCGGGCGTTTGATGGATCGGATAATCGTCAAAACGGCTCAGCATGGCTGCGACATAGTCGAGGCGAGCTCGCCTGCAAAGCTTGCGGCGCGGTTCAATCGCTCGAGGGCAGCGGCTTCGCTTCCTTCAGCTCCATCGGCTGGCCGTCGTAGTGCAGAGCACAGGGCCCGGGCTTGTTGATCAGAACCTCGACGGCGCCATCGGAGGAGCGGTAGCGTTTGCCCAGCGCCAGTTGGCCGCTGCCGGCGGTGGCCCCCTCGGCGAAAGCCTCCGGCGAATCCTTCAGCAGAAGGGCTGCTGCACCGTCGGTCAAATCACCAGGGCCCCCCTTGGTCACGATGAGCTGCGCGCCTCCGGGCGTCCGATAAATCTTGCCAATCTTCGCGGGCATATCCGTTCTCCGTGTGGGCCGGGCCTGGGAGGGCCGGGGTTACCTATCACCGTGTCCCCCGACTGTGTCGCAGAGGAGATCTCGTCTGCCAACGTCGCACGGCAATCGTCGGCTTGCATCGCCCAGCCGCTCCTAGTTCGCTCCTTGGGTGACGCTCGCGAGCGCAGGCCGGCTGGGTCGAGAAGCCGCCGGGCGCCGTCGCCACGCGCCGGGCTACGCGCTGCTGGTCGCCGTCGCCGCACTCTGCGCCTGCAGCAACAACCCCTACCCCGAAAGCGACGGAGCCAAACGGGTCGAATACGGCTCGTTCCCGATCGCACCCAAAACGCTCGATCCGGCCGTCGCCTACTCGACCGTCGACCACGCCGTCACCAGTCCGGTCTACGACACGCTGCTGCAATACGCGTATCTCGAGCGACCCTATCGTCTGATTCCAGGACTGGCCGAAGAAATCCCGGAGCCGCGCCAACTTGAGGACGGGAGCACGGCCTACCGGGTACGCCTCAGGCCCGATCTCCTCTTTCATCAGGATCCGTGTTTTGAATTGGCTGCCCCGGGGCGTCGCACCCGGAAGATCCGGGCGAGCGATGTCGCCTTTGAAATCATGCGGCTCGCCGACCCCGCGGTCGGGAGCCCGGTCGCCGCAAATTTCGAGAGGGTTGTGGATTTCACAGCCTTCGGGAAACGCCTGAAAGAGCGAAGGCAGGCCGAGCCCGCGTTCCGAAAGCTGCGCATCGACCGGCAATACGCCGGGGTAGGCGGGCTGGGCGGCGTGCGGCTGCTCTCGGCGCGCGAATTCGAGATCGTCGTTGACGAGCCATGGCCGCAAATCATTTATTGGCTCGCCATGGAATTCACCACCCCGATGCCATGGGAGGCCGTCGCCTTCTACGATGGCGAGGAAGGGCGTCCAACACTCGCTGACCATGCTGTTGGCAACGGCCCCTTCCGGCTGGCGATCTTCGACAAACGCAGTCGGATCTCGTTGGTTCGCGCGCCGCAATGGTATGGCGTGCGGCATCCCGAATGGCGTGCGCCGGGCGCGACGTATCCATCACAAGGATCGGCCGAGGACATCGCCGCGGGTCTTCTCGATCCGGAATACGCCGGACGGCCGCTTCCCTTTCTCGATCGCGTCGAGCTTCGCATGGAGAAGGAGCCGCTCCCCGCGTTCACGAAATTCTTGCAGGGCTACTACGATCTTTCGCAAATCGTCGAGGAACAATTCGACCAGATCGTGCCCGAGGGTAGCCTTTCTCCAGAATTGAAGGAACGCGGACTGAAGCTCGCCACCACGGTTGTTCCGGCGGTCTTCTATGTCGGCTTCAACATGGACGATGCCATCGTCGGCAGCCCGGCAAAACGACGTGGCCTCTTGCTGCGACAAGCCATGAGCCTGGCCATTGACTCCGCCGAGTTCATCCGGGTGTTCATCAACGATCGCGGCCAGGCAGCCGAATCACCCATCCCACCCGGGATCGAGGGGCATGGCGCTGGGGCACCAAACCCCTTCCGCAAGCCCGATCCGGGCCTTGCCCGCGAGCTCTTGCGTCAGGCCGGTTACAGCGATGGCATCGACCCGGCGACGCATCGGCCGCTCAAGCTCACCTTCGACACCAGCGATACCAGCGCGCGCGGCATGGTGCGCTACCAATGGCTGGTTGACTCTTGGCGACGCATCGGGCTCGACGTCGAAATCGTGGCGACGACCTACAATCAATTCCAGGACAAGGTGCGGCGCGGCACCTACCAGATCTTCTTCTGGGGTTGGGTCGCCGACTATCCCGATCCAGAAAATTTCCTTTTCTTGCTCTGGGGACCGATGGGCCGCACGGCGAGTGGCGGACCCAATACCGCCAACTTCGCGAACCCGCGTTTCGACGAACTTTTCCTCCGCATGCGGAGCTTGGCGAACGGCCGGGAGCGCACGGCCCTGATCGCAGAAATGGTCGAGATCCTGGAACAGGAACGCCCCTGGATCGAGCTCTTTTACCCCGAGGATTACACGCTCCACCACGATTGGCTGCGCAACGTGAAGCCGCTGGGCATGTCGTTCTCGGTGCTGAAATATCTCGCCGTCGACCCAGCGCAGCGCAGCCGGCTACGCGACGATTGGAACCAGCCCGTGGTCTGGCCCGTGCTCGTGTTGGCGCTCTTGGTCGCGGCTGCGGTCTTCCCCGCGATCCGGACCTGGTTGCGCGAACGTCAATGAGCCGCAATATCGGGGTTGGGAACCCGTTTCACGGCCTTGAGGATCTTCCTCGCATAAAGATCCTGCATGATGTTGGCGTGCTCGACCTGCAAGCTCCGATTGACCCTCCTCGCGATGCGGTCGGCCACCATGCCAAGGGCTTCTTCACTGAGATGGTTCTGATGGTCGCGAAACGAGCTGTCCGGCAAGGCCGCCGACAGATTCAGCCATTCGAGGCTGGAGGCGGCAAGCTCGACCTGCAGACGGTCGATGCGGGTGTTCAGATCGATCTGAGCACTGACGCCGAGTTTGCGCAGCAATTCGAGTCGCACCGGTGCAACGACGAAGAGGACGGGAATGCCGTGCGCCTGAAGTTCATCGCGAACCCCACGCAGGGCTTCGACTCCCGGATGTTCGCTCGGCTCCCAACCATACATCAGCTCGGCCTCTTCGACGGTATCAAGCTCTTCAAACGGATTGAGACGTCCGATGGCAATGAGCCCCAGCCAGGCATTGGTCTGATTCCCCAGATCGGTCAACATCCCACGTCCGAGGTCGCGCACCCCCTCAAGAGCATAGAGCGTGCCCATTGCCTCGCTCGCCTTCCAGACAAAGGGTTCGACGGGATCGATCTCCTCGACCTGCATGGCCGTGCGCAACATCCCCATTCTCCGCAGTGGAAGACGTCTCGAGAGCCCTGCAAAGCGGTAGCTCGCCGGCAGGTGACGCTGCAGCCCGAGCAGGCGCAGATTGATTTCAATGACCACCAGATCCGGCCGGGTTTCCAGGATGTCGTCCAGAATATACCAGAAATGGATGGGTCGAAAGGCGGTCTGGACCAGGGGCAGAACCGCGGCCGGGACGCGCTCCTCCTTCAGGCTCTCCGCCAGCGGGATATGGTGCACCTGCTGCGCGTGCTCCTCGTCGCGGGAGAGGAAAAGCGAATCGCCCAGCACGACGACGCGGAACAGGCCTTGCGGCAGGTTCGCCTGCCATAGCAGCATCGCCATCATCGCCGAGCGTTCGATCGGCACGTAACGCATCCCATACTCAGCCAGTTCCGCCCGGCGCGACCAACCCCAGGCTGCGGCCAAAGCAACCACCACAAAGGCCGGAACCAGAATCCGGCGCAACCATCGATCTCGAGGAGCGTCCATCATGACCTCAGAACTGGAAATAAATAAAGCGGCCGCTTTGGGCCGAGAACAAAGCCACAGCAATAACAACGGCGCCGTAGGCCATCCCCTGCACCGGCTGCGGGACGCGGCCCCAAAGATGCTGCAGATCGCGGCGCAAGGCCAGCCCGTGCGTGAGCAGCCCGATCAGAACGATCAACAACGGGCCGATCGGAAACGCGCCGGGCAAGACACTCGGTGTAACCAGAGCACGCATGAAGGCGGTAAAACTTTCGATCGACCCGGCCCGGAACAGGATCCAACCAAACGAGACCAGATGGAAAGTCACTACCCGCCGCAGCCAAAGCGGCGTGCGCGGCGCTCGTGCGATAGGCGCATTGGCCGGACCGAAAGCCAGCCGGCCGCCAATATAGCGGTGTATCCCAAGCCAAAGGCCATGGAACGCGCCCCATAGAACGAAGGTCCAGGCCGCGCCGTGCCACAGGCCGCCGAGCAACATGGTGAGGAATAGGTTGACGTAGGTGCGAACGCCGCCGCGCCGGTTGCCACCCAGCGGCACGTACAAATAATCGCGCAGCCAGGTCGAGAGCGAGACATGCCAACGCCGCCAGAACTCGCTCGGGTTCTCGGCGAGATACGGGTGCCGGAAGTTCTCGGGCAAGCGAAAGCCGAGCAAGGCGGCTACGCCCATCGCGATATCGGTGTAGCCGGAAAAATCGAAATAAATCTGAAAGGTATAAGCGTACACCGCAAGAATGACACCGATCTGCCCGGCGGCGTCAGGTCGCGCGTAGACCCCATCGACGAAACCGCCGAGAGAATCCGCACAAACGACTTTTTTGATGTAGCCCACCGCCAGCAGAAAGAGCGCAAACTCGATATGCTGCCGCCCGACCCGCGTCGGCGTGACAAGCTGCGGCCCGAAGAAACCCCAACGCGTGATCGGACCGGCCACGAGCTGTGGGAAAAAGGCGACATACAGCGAGTAATCGCTGAAGCTCGAGCAGGGCGCGCGCACGCCGCGCCAGGTATCGATCACATAGCTGATCGAGTGGAAGGTGTAGAACGAGATCCCGAGCGGCACCGCCATCTCAAGCCACTTTGGGGCGTTGGGAAGAGGGGCGAAAATCTCGACCGAATCCCAGAAGAAAAGGCCGTACTTGAAGACCGCCAGCACGCCCAGGTTCAGGATCAGGCTCGTGATCAAAATCGGGCGAGCCTGCGCCGCGCCTCCCGGCTTCTCCTCGCCCAGCGTCACCCAGCGGCGCTTCCAGATGACACGCGCGAAGGCGAAATCGACCGCCGTGGTCGCGATCAGAAGCAACAGGAAACGCGGGCTCCACGAGGCGTAGAAGAGCCAGCTCGCCGCCAGCAGCAGGAGCTTCTTTGCCGACCACGACCGGAGCAGGCCGTGGAAGAGCAGCAGCACCAGAGCGAAGAAGAGCAAAAATCCGAGAGAATTGAACAGCATTGAACGCCGTGATGATCCCTGAAAAGGCGCCCCCTGCGCAAGTCGAAAGCAGCGAAGGGCCCTGGATCGGCAACGCCATGGCGGCGGCCAGAGCGGACACGTCCACGGCGCCCTACAGGGAATTGACGCTGACCGGGTTCCGCGCCCTTGGGGCGGCGGCCAGAACGGACGGAACCGCGGCAGCCCAAAGAGCTGCGGGATCCTGTTTCAGGCTTCTGCATCAGGGCGACGAAGTGTTAGTTTCGCGCCATGCCGCATCCCGAGATGGCCTCGTCCGCGCTCTCGACCGATCGCCGCCGGCGCACGAGCTGCCTTGTTTGCGGCTCAAGCGCGCTGCAGGCGCATGGCCCGACGGCGCTTTCGTTGCGGCGATGCCGGGGTTGCGGCCTGGTCTTCGTCGACCCACTGCCCACGGCCGAGGAGATCGCCCAGCGCGAGGACGCGGCCTTCCACGGCGGGGTCGCCGACCATACCGGCGAGATGTTCGAGGCCTACTATCGCAACTACGCCGACGACCCGGTCGTGCGCGGTTTTCGGACGGTGGTGCAGCATCTCGCCGAGGCGACCGGCGGCGGCACCCTGGTCGATGTCGGCATCGGTACCGGCCTGCTGCTGCACCTCGCACGCGAGGCCGGCTTCAAGCCAATCGGCTGCGAAATCGCTCCCGATGCCGCAGCCCGAGCCCAGCAAGAATTCGGAGTCGAGGTGCGCGTCGGTGATTTCCTCGACGCCGATCTACCGCCGGGCCTCGACGCCATCACCATGGGCGATGTGCTGGAGCATACCTACGACCCGCGACGCTTCCTCGAACGCGCCTTCGCCGCCTTGCGGCCTGGGGGCCTGCTCTACGTCGCCGTGCCGAACCATCGCTCGACCACCTTCTGGGCGGCCGACCTTTTGATGCACTTGCCGGGTACGGCTGGCCTTGGCAGCCGCGTCTATGTCTCGAACCATTATTGGTACTTCTCGCCCGCGAATCTGGGCCACCTGCTCGAGCAGGTGGGTTTTCGGATCGAGACGACGCGACAGGAAGCGCCCTACCTCGGCCGCTACAATTTCTCACCACCGGTGCGGGCCGGCCTGACGATGCTCAACGCGCTTGGTCGAATCACCGGACTCGAGGCGCGTGCCGAGGCCTACGCCCGCAAACCGGCTTGATATTTTTCAACAGTCCGGCCTGAAAGAGGCCCGACGCCCGATTCGCTTCGCCGGAAGCGGCGGCACCGGATGGCCCAGGCCGCAACCGCCGTCAGATAGAGAAACGCGGACACGGCTGAAATCCAGCCACCGATGCGGGCCGCCGCCGGTGCATATTCGAGCCGGATCCGGTGCGTGCCTGCGACCAGCGGGATCCCGAGCAGCGTGTGATCCACCGGCAGAACCTCGTAGACGCGAGAGTCCTCAGGATCGAGGGCGACGGCCCGCCAGCCTTCGCTGAACGAATCCGTGACCACGAGCAAAGCATCGGCATCGACCACCGCCTCGAAGTCAAGCTCGTCGGTCGACTCGCGGATCAGCTCGACTTGACCATGCACGGAGCCCTGGTGTTCGACCACATGCCCCGGTTTGCGATCGAGAAGGGCAACGCGGGCAGGATCGAATCCGGGATCGCCGAGCGCCGCAAGAACCTCCTGCCGATCCGCCAAGACGCGGAACTCGGAGACGAAAAAGAAACGCGGCAAGGGTTCGGCATCGATCAATTCGACGCTATCGGGCGTCTCCACGCCACCGTTCTGCCGCTCGCCCCACATCCGGAACCCCTGCTTACCCGGCGGCAGTACCGGTCCGGCATCGCTGCCCGGTCGCAGCACTGCGTCAATCCGGAGCAATCGCATCAAGGAATGAAACTGCAGCGGCACCAGATGCGTCATGCTCCAGGAAGGGAGCTCGAGACCCATCGCCCGAAGCATGAATTCGCCATAGCGGCCGAGCACGACCGGGTCGTAGCCCCAGATCGCCTGGCGGTGGTGCAAGAGCGCGCGGTTGCGGCCCCGATCCAACTGCCCCCCAAGGTCGAGCGTCCGGAGCGCGGGATCGACCTCGCGGAACCAGCGGTCGGCAACCGGTCGATCCAACTCGGAAACCGCGAAGGCGCCGCGGTAGGTGCGCGCGAAAACCACGAGTTCGAGAAGCGCCAACAAGACAATCCCCCAGGCCGCGGCTCGCCAGCGAGTGGCAAGCCAAAAGAGCAAGCCTGCGAGAAGCGCAACCGCTCCCGCGAGCAGGAACCCTTGCCGGGCCAGGATCCCGGCTCGCGCGATATCCGCATCGGAGAGCCAGAAGGCGACTTCGCGCGATTCCTGAACTCGACGCACGAGCGCAGACCAGTCTCCCGCCGCCACCAGAGAACCCACCAACGCCGCGCCCAGAAACAGCATCAAACTGAACAGGCCGAGACCGAGCGCGACGCGGCGCGTCCCACCCCCGGCCCCGAGCAGCCGGTCCACGCCAAGGCCGGCCAGCAAGGCCACGCCAAACACTGTGAACGATGAAAATTTCGATGGGGCCCGAAGCTGCGCGAAGCCGGGCAGCCATTCAAAGAGCAGGCGATGCAGTGGGGTATGTCGGCCAAGCGCCAGGACCAAGGTGGCGAAGATCAGAACGATCACCCCCCGCCGCGCCCGGGCACGGCCCGGCGCCGTCGCGCCGAGCGCCGCCAGCGCCAGCGTGACCACGCCGAAGAAAAGGTTCGCATCCCAGAAGAACGTCCGACCCCAATAGGGCACCGTCAGCACGTCGCCGAGAATCGCTGGCACGAAAAGCGTCAGCAGATTCTCCGGCGGCAGGGAATAGGTCGCCGCCCAATCGTACTCGACCCCACCGGCACGCAGCGATTCCTGTGCTGTCGCCAGACCCGTCAGCAGTTGAACCGCCGCGAGTGCCGCAGCGCCAACCCCGATTGCGAGCAAGGCCCCCAACGAGGCGGCCAGCGATCCACCGGAACCAGCTTGACCTCCGCCGCCCGCCACATCCGAGCCAGCGTCGCTCCGCGCCCTGCCGCGCCAGCCTCGTTCACCGAGCCGCGCCACCACGAGGCCCGCCGCGACGAGGCCCGTCATGAGGACGTAGCCCGGATAGCCAGCCAGCAGCTGCATCGCGAGAGCCAAAATCGCGACCAGCACCCAGCCCGGTGTCGGTTTATCAATTATTTTTTCTACAGCGCAGAAAAAAAGCGGAGCCCAGGCCAGCACCGCCAGCACCGAAAGCTGCCCGGCCAAGAGCCGCTCGACGTAGGCCCCGCTGCAAACCGCCACCACGCCAGCAAAAAAAGCTCCGGCTGACCGAAGTCCGCGCTGCCTCGCCCAGAAACAGGTGAAACTCGCCATCAGAAAAACGTCGAGTGCGGCCTCGACATTCAGGCCAAGCGGAAGCGGAAGGGCGAGATGGAGCAGGTTTGGCGGGTAGAACATCGCCGACTGCCAGGCGCCGACAAACGGCGTCCCCGAAAACAGATACGGATTCCAGAAGGGCAGGTTCCCTTCAGCCAACTCGGAATAGCCAAAAGCGCGGGCGGGCAGAAAGTAGCGCGCCACATCGCCCATCGGATGCGAGACCACGAAGGGTGTCCCCGGCAGCAAGAGTGCGCCGAAGATCGCCACCACCAGCAACGCAAAGCCCAGCCCCGCGAACAAGCCGCGCCAGGCCCGATTGGTCACGTCGTTATCGTGGAGGCCGTCGGCCCCGTGTCGGAAATTTCCGTCGCCGGGGCCTGCAAACGTCCCTGCCTTCTGCGCGAGACGAGGCACCAGCCCAGCCAGGTCGCGACAGCAAGCAGATAGAGCAAAGCCGATCCCGCCGAAATCCACAACCCGATCCGAACACCGGCGGGCGCGTACTCAAGCCGGATCCGATGGTGTCCGGCGCGTAACGGGATCCCCCGAACAATATGATCGACCGGCAAAACCTCATAGCGCCGCGTATCCGCGGGATCGACCGGAACGGCTCGCCAGCCCTCACTGTAGGCATCGGTCACGACCAGCAGGGCTTCCGCATCGACCGTCACATCGAGAACCATATCGTCGGTCGATTCGGCGAGCAGTTTGATTTCACCCTTGACTGGTCCCGGATGGGGATGCACCCCGAGCGGCACCCGGTCCAGAACCGCAATCTGACTGAGATCCAGCAAAGGCTCCGCCATGAAGGGCAGCACCAGACCGCGCTCCGGGAGCGAAACGAATTCGGAGAGCAGAAGAAAGCGCGGTAGCGGCTCGGCCTCAAGCGGCAGGATCATGCTCGGACCTTCGCGTTCCGTGTTCTGTTCGTGACCCCAGATGCGGTAGGCGGCTTGTTCCTCCGGCAGTGGCAGTGGATCGCCCGGGGCCGCCTGAATCATGGCATCGGCACGCACTAGCCGCAGCAAGGGGTGGGGCTCTCGTGGCGTGATGTTGGTCACGTACCAAAGCGGTGCCTTCAGGTTCTGGGTGAAGCGGATGAATTCGGCGTAGCGGCCCAGCACGATCGGATCGTAGCCCCAGACCACCGAGCGCCGGAAGCGCATGGCGTGGTTGCGTGCCCTATCGCGCTGTCCACCGAGATCGAAGGTGCGGGTCAGCGGGTCGATGTTCCGGAACCGGCGCTCGGCGATCGGCCGATCGAGAGCCTCGACCGGGAACTCGCCCCGGTAGGTACGGGCAAACACGAAAAGATCAAGCACGCCAACAGCCACCAACACCACCCCGGGCCAGCGCCGGCGACGAGAGATTCCTAAAAGCAGTGCCGCAAGCAAAGCGACGATCGCCCCCATCACGAGCCCGTTGCGGGCCTGCACGGCGGCTCGCGCAACATCTTCGTCGGAGAGCCAATAATAAACCTCCTGCTCCTTCTGCAGCGAATGCACCAGATCCTGCCATTCACCGCTGCCACTCAGGCTCTGCACCCAGGCCGCGAAAAACAGGAGCACCACGCCGAGCAGCGCGAGCCAACCTGCGGCATTGCGCGAGCCCGAACGGGTCGCCAGCAGGCGGTCGACCCCAACCCCGGCCAACAAAGCCACCGCGAAAACCGCGAATGATGAGAATTTCGAAGGCGCGCGAAGCTGCGCAAACCCGGGCACCCAATCGAAGAGCAGCCGGTGGATCGCCGTATGGTGGCCGAGCGAGAGCACCAGCATGGCGATGACCAAGGCGATCAGGCCACGTCGTTGCTCGTGACGGCCGGCGGCGGTCGCACCAAGGGCCGCCAGCGCCACCGTCACGACGCCGAAAAACAGGTTGGCATCCCAGAAGAACGTACGACCCCAATAGGGCACCGTCAAAATATCGCCGAGGATCCCCGGCACCAGGATGGTCAGCAAATTCTCGGGTGGAAGCGAGTAGGTCGACGCCCAGCGATAGTCGACGCCACCGCCGCGCAGCGATTCGCCGGCCGTTTCAAGGCCGGTCATGAGCTGAACCATCGAAATCAGGACAGCACCAATCCCGACCAGCGCGAGAGCAAAGAAGCTGGCCCGAAAATCCTTGAGCCGCCTCCAATGCACCCGAAGCTGCCAGCCCCCGGACACCGCCGTCGACCGCCCGATTTCGCGCAGCGAGCCCTCGACCACTAGTGCCCCGAGATAAAAAATCGCCACAAAACCGGCCATCAGGTTGTAGCCAGGGTGGCCGGCAAGAACCTGCATCGCGAGCGCGAACATCCCGACCAGCACCCAGCCCAGGCTGGGCCGATCAACAATTTTTTCTATTGCACAAAAAAAAAGGGGCACCCAGGCCAGTGCACACAGCACCGTGAGCTGTCCTGCCAGCACCCGCTCGACGTAGGCACCGCTGCAAATCGCGACGACACCGGCAAAGAACGCGCCGGGCGGTCGAATATCGCGTTGACGCGCCCAGAGGAAGGTAAAGAGCGCCATCAGCAGGACATGCAGCGCGGCCTCGACGTTGAGGGCCTGGTAAAGCGGTAGCACCAGGTAGATGAGATTGGGCGGATAGAACATCGCCGACTGCCAGCCGCCGATGAAGGGCGTCCCTGAGAAAAGATAGGGATTCCAGAAAGGCAGATTGCCGCGAGCCAACTCGCCGTAACCAAAATCGCGGAAGGGCAGGAAGTAGCGATAAATATCGCCCGCACCGTGCGAGACCACGGTTGCCGTCCACGGCACCAGCAGATCGCCATAAATGGCGGCAACCAGCCCGACCAGCCCCACAACCGCGAGGGCATCGGCCCGCCAGCCACCAAACCTGGCAGAACTTGCCGCCGGCGCGACACTCGACAGAGGCGGGGAGGCAGCGGCGCTCATGCCGCTTCCCCGCGCATCGCGAAGCCGTTTTGGGCGCCAAAATCGCGCCCCAGCACTGCCAGGCGAGCCCTCATTCGACGTAGCCCAGGGCGCGAAGTTTTTTCTGGGTCTCCGGTTCGACCAACTGCGCCGGTGTCGCTGCCGGCGGCGGTGCCTTGATGCCGAGCTTGATATAACCGCCCCCGATCATTTCGCCTTTGTATCGAAGCGTCCTGTCGTCGAGCGATGTTTTTTCGGCCGGGTCTGCGTTGAGATCATAAATCTCAACGGTTTTCTGGTCGTCGCGGGAGCGAAAGATCCATTTTAAGTTGCCCTCTCGGGCGGCGAGCAGCTCGTCAAATGAAAAGGGTGGGCTCGGCTGGTTCTCGGAAAAGATCGTATGATCCGGAACCGATTCTCCCCGCACGAGCACCGGCTCGAGGCTGACGCCATGGATGAAGGCGGGCACGCGCACGCCCAGCAGATCCAGCAACGTCGGCACCACGTCGACCAGTGAAACAGGGGAAGCGACTACGCGGCCGGGTGGGATCAGGCCGGGGGCACGCACCACCAACGGGACATGAACGCTCTCCTGGTAAAGTGTTGCGGAGTGTCCGCGCTCGCCGTGCTCCTCGAACTCCTCGCCGTGGTCGGCGGTGACGACGACAATCGTCGAAGGATCGAGCCCCAAACGAACCAAGCCGTCCATCAATTTTTTTATCAGACTGTCGAGATAAAGCGCCTCGCCACTGTAACGGCGGCGGTCCGCATCGGCCGACGCCAGCCAGATTGATGGATCGACGCCTTCGGGAATCTTCAGCTCACTCTTGGAAAAAACATCGAACTCTTTCGGCGGCAGATAGGGGCTATGGACCTGATAGGTATGCAGGAAGAGGAAGAAGCGCTCGTCGGCGTGCTTCTCGAGCCAGCCGAGAGCCGCGTCAACTCCCTGGCGCCCCATACCGGCCAATTCCCATTTCGAGCTGCCGCTAAATTCACGATAATCGTCGAAGCCGCGCGAAAAACCGCTGCGTGCATTCAGCATCCCGTCTTCGGTGAAGGCGGCCGTCGCCCAGCCATCGATCGCGAGCAGCTCGGCCAGGGTCGGGATCATCGGCGACAGCCCCTGCTGCGCGCCGACCGTCTGGTGGGCGATCGGATAAAGCCCGGTGAGAAGGCTCATATGAGAGCCCGTCGTCGAGGGATAGGTGGCCGTCGCTTCGCCAAAGCGAACGCCTGCCGCAGCCCAGCGATCGAGTTCGGGCATGATCGCTCGATCGTCAAGCGAACCACCGAGCTGATCCGCCCGCAGGGTGTCGAGCGAAATCAGCACAAGGTTGCGACCCTTGCCGCGCAAGCGCGGCGCCAACAGGCGTGGCGCACCCCAGAGTGGCAGCGTGAAGCGGAGATCGCCCCCCCGGTCACCGGCGATATCGCTCTCGAAGACGAAGCGGACCGTCTCACCGGCGAACGCATCGAGCGCCACGCTATGGTCCTGCCACGCCAGAGTATTGGTTTCGGGATCAACCGTCGTACGAAAAATTTCCTGCTCGGTCGGCTTGCCGGCCACGGGCGAGAGTCGGCGCAGGCTGAGCCGCATGGTCGCGGGTTGGGCATCCTCAACCTGACCGTTGGGGTCGTAGCCGGTGGAAAACGCAAAGCGCGACCCTGCTGCGATTTTTGTCGGCGCGCTCACGCGCAACTGGTGCGACGGCGGCACGGGGAAGGTGGAAATCAGCGCGGGTTGCCAGTCCTCTGCCAGCGGTGCGTGCGTCCAGGCTTTGCGGACAGTGGGTGTCGCGAGTGCCGGGCCGCGCGTCACCCCAATCGTCTCCTCAATTCCATCCTCAAGACCATCTTTCCGCTTTTCAACCAGGGTCGCGCGAACAAGAAAAGACCGCAACGCCAGATCGGGGTTCACCCTTACTCTGACCTCGACCTCACCCGCATCGGGTCCCCGTACCTCGCCGGGGAGAATCATCTCAGAATCCGAGAGGCATCCAAGCGCCGGCCGAATCTCGTCACCAAGCCGACACCGACCCTGTGGCAAGCGGCGTTGCGGCGAGATCGCCGAAAACTCATCGACGAAGCGCAGCACCGGCTCCAACACGGCCTGCTCCGCGGGCTGGGGCGCGCAACCCGACGGCAGGAGCGCACACAAAAGGCCCAGCGCGGCGACCACGGCCTGGTGGGTGCCAGCGAACCCGGTCCACCGAGCCCCCCCAGCGGGGCGCACGCCGGACGTCGAGCGCTGGCCTCGTAGCGGCGACGCGGGAGCGCTGCGGTAGATGCGGCCGGGATGGGTCGGTTGCGACATAAGAATTGGAAGGGAATCAGAAACGATTTGAACCAGGAGAACCCCTTTTCGGTATCATGCCCGGCCGAGGAGCGGAAGCGAAAAGGGCCAAGGCTCGGCCGCCACGGCAGCATGCATCGCATCTGCTCTGGCCTTCGCGACAGCGGCTTGTCCGGCTCGTCGCAGCCCCCGAACTTGGGGGTCTGTCGGGTTTCCTGTTGCCCGGAGTCCGGCGATCTTGATAGGCACAAGCCCTCACAGACTCAAGCCGCTCCACGGCCCGCCTGCGGCAGACCTTGCTTCCTTCCTTGTTCACGACCCTTCACAGCCCGTTCATTTCGAGGCCCACCATGCCAGAAAAAATCATCGTCATCCCAACCTACAACGAACGCGGCAACCTGGAGCGCATGCTCCGCGAGTTGCTCGATTCCGACCCGAACCTCGAGATCATCGTCGTCGATGATAACTCGCCCGATGGCACGGCCGAGCTGGCCGACGGCATCGGACGCGAGCGCGGCCGCATCCATGTCGTCCGGCGCCAGAAGAAAGAGGGCATCGGGCCCGCCTATCTCGAGGGCTTCAAGCGTGCGCTCGAACTCGGCGCCGACTTCATCGTTCAGATGGACGCGGATTTTTCGCATCCGATTTCCTCGTTGCCCGAAATGTTCGCCGGCGCATTGACCCACGATATCGTCCTCGGCTCACGCTACATCGACGGCATCACGGTGGTGCGCTGGCCGATCGAACGACTTTTGCTGAGCTACTTCGGCAATGTCTATGTTCGTTTCCTCACCGGCATGCCGGTGCGCGACACCACCGGCGGCTTCAAATGCTGGCGACGCGCCACCTTGGCCGCGCTGGATCTCGATGCCGTCCGCGCCAATGGCTACGCCTTCCAGGTCGAGATGAACTACCGCGCCTGGTGCAAGGGCTTCTCGCTGCTCGAAATCCCGATCATCTTCATGGATCGCGAGGTCGGCACGTCGAAGATGTCGAAGCGGATTGGCCTCGAAGCGATGTGGGTGGTGGCCGAGTTGCGGCTGCGCAAAGCCCTCGGACGGCTCTGATCGAGGGAGCCGGGGCGCCTCGAACAGGCCTCGGCGCAACCGAGAGCGTCGCCGCACGCGCCGCCAGTCGCCGTCAGCGTCGCACCAAG